>CAJQPH010000105.1 GCA_905480165.1 uncultured Flavobacteriales bacterium | reverse complement strand
AAAAACGAAGAATAATTTTTTCTTACTTCTTCGTAATTCAGAAAATACATTTATATTTGCACTCGATTTGGGCGATTAACTCAGTTGGTTCAGAGTGCCTCCCTTACAAGGAGGAAGTCGGGGGTTCGAGTCCCTCATTGCCCACTAAAAACCTTCACAGAAATGTGGAGGTTTTTTTTTGTATCCCTCTTTGAATCCCAGGAGAAAGAGTTTCGAGGTAATTCCTGTCAAACAATCCCACAAGTTCATTTTGGAGTTCGGGATATTTTGCAACTATTTTATGTATATAATTAAAGGCGTAAAAACGTGTGCCAGACTTTTTGTGTACATCTTTCCATATATTCAAACAAATCTCAAACAACCTCCCCTCCTCTTCCTCAGAAAGATTCCGATCAATGATAAGCTTTAGAAGCTCTCTTTGATGACCACATTCTTTTCCTATAATGGATTTAATAATTTTTAAATTATACTTTTGAATGATCTCATCTGACTTATCTAATGATCGTTCCAAGAGCCATGCAACGCGCCAAGAGCTATCCTTAACATCTGAAATGGCATACTCAAGCATTTTTTCGACATGCGCATTGCTTTGATTTACGAATTGATGAACCTCACTCAAGCTAACATCACTCCAGCATCTTCCTTTTATAAAATCCTTTACAAGATACTTAGACATAGCCAAATTTAATAATGAATATCGCTAATTCAGATTATTACATCCTTGTATTTAAAATAAATCTATCATGGCATAAAGAAATCCAACAAAGGTCAATACAATCAACCCCATAAAAAAGCAGTCTGTTGAACGATACCTATCCCTTCCTTCACATGACAGACGTAATATACTTAGTCATATATTGAGTAATGTAATTACATGAAAAAATCAATTTACAACGCTTAGAGTTTTGCTTCAAAACAAAATATTATCTTTAATCCTTACATGGATTTTAAGACAATTAATTACCTCTGGATTGGCGTTGCAATAGTAACCTTTCTTGCCCTGGTCCTGTTTAAAGTGAAAGCCCCGTATGGACGGCATTCTAATGAGCAATGGGGCCCAATGATTTCAAATAAATGGGGATGGTTTTTCATGGAGCTTCCAGCCCTAATTCTTATGCCTTTAATTGCTCTTATTGGCAACTCTGAAAAAAACGAATTAAGCTATCTCATCATAGGTCTTTGGGTATTGCATTATGCCAACCGAACACTCATTTTTCCATTCAAGTTGAAAACAAAGGACAAGAAGATGCCATTGCTAATTGTGGGTAGTGCAGTCCTATTCAATGGTGTAAATGGATTGCTTAATGGGTATTTTATCGGATTCATGAATCCTGAGCTATTTGATTTGGCTTCCCCACACGTCATTATTGGAGCGGTTGTGTTTTTCGTGGGAATGGGGATCAATAAATGGTCTGATCGCAAGCTGATTTCGTTAAGAGAAAAACAGCAGGGTTATCAAATACCAAGAGGAGGCTTATTTGAATTCATTTCATGCCCCAATCATTTTGGAGAAATTGTTGAATGGTGTGGATTTGCGATTATGGCTTGGAATCTTCCAGCCATTACTTTCGCAGTTTGGACCTTTTGCAATTTAAGCCCTAGATCCTTAAACCATCACGAATGGTATCAAGAAAAATTTGAAGACTACCCAGGAAAGCGAAAAGCCGTACTTCCCTATCTTTTATAAAACGATCAGATGAAAATGCATATACTACTTACCGGAGCTACTGGAACAGTTGGGAAAGAGGCTTTAATGCAGCTTTGTAGTCAATCCTTATATCAAATCTCCGTGCTGTGCAGAGACTCAGCAAAAACAAGAAAATGTTTACAACCCTTCGCTTCAAAAATCAATCGAATTCACATTGACCTTTCCAATCCAGCTCAATTGAAAAATCTTGAAGGTGAATTTGATGTCGTGATTCATCTTGCTGCTGTAATACCTCCTTTGGCTAATGAACAACCGAAATTGACCCATAAAGTCAATTTTTCGGGAACGAAGAATCTTATCGAACGTCTTGAAATCATTAGTCCCGATTGTTTTTTTATGTTTAGCTCATCCATAGCTGTCTATGGTGATCGATTATTAACTCCAAACATCTCTGTAAATGATGTCCTACCGAATCACGAGGAAGATGCATATGCCCAAAGTAAGATTGATACGGAAACTATCATTATGAATTCCAAGCTAGATTGGACGATCTTTCGCTTGACTGCCATAATGGGAGTCAAAAACCATAAAATGACAGGACTTATGTTTCATATGCCACTGGCAACACCTATGGAAATTGCCATGCCAGAGGATACCGCTAGAGCCTTTACCAATGGTGTTGAAAAAAGAGCAGAGCTGAAAAATAAAGCCTTTAATTTGGCAGGGGGGCCATCATGCCGAACCACATATGAAGAATTTCTTGGAATTAACTTTAGAATTAACGGTCTTGGCGCCGTAGATTTCCCACCAAAAACATTTGCTGAAAAGAATTTCCATTGTGGGAATTACATCGATGGAGATGATTTGGAAAACATCACACACTTCAGGAAACACTCACTTGAAGATTATACCCGTCTCAATGAAGAAGCCATTCCAGGCATTCAAAAGTTTTTCACCTCAATTCTGAAAAGTGCAATCAAATATTTTATGCGACGTCAATCATTGCCCTTAAAGGCATACAAGAACAATGACAAGGAGCTGATAGAGCGTTTCTTTAACTAAAAAGCACCTTTAGTAGCTCCATTTCCTTCGGAACGAGTCGTAAAAATTGACCCCAAATTTCCAATGAATATTGGCCTTATTGTAATTGTTGTCAGAGGCAACGGCATAAACTCCAATTTTGAAAAGTTGTTTTCTGATTCTAAACATGCGCTCTAATCCAACATAAAACTCAACCAATTTATAATTGGACTCTGGAATGATAAGCAATCCTCCCCCTATGGTCTCTTCAAGCTTTAGCTTATTGATGCCCCAAACTTTATTGAGGAAAAATCCATTAAAGTGATGAATAAAATTGGCCTGAAAAAAGGACTCTGTTGTACTGAGAATGGTATCTAAACGCTGCATAGATCTTGTAGGGTCTGAAAAGAACCCATAATCTGAAGTTCTAAAATACTTGTGCTCGATCGGTCTTAAGTTGTTTTTTTTCAAAAATGTACCCGCAGTTACATTCACCTCTGACTTTCCTAATGAATTTAATTCTATCTGATCGTACATTCCAAATTCAAGAAAATCAAAATCAGTTTGAGAACCAAGCAAACCCTCAAAACTCTTCCTGTATTTTAATTTTAAAATGGGCCACTTGTCACTTGTTATTATTTTTTTGTTTTGCTTTAAAATATAACGCTGTCTGATTCGATAAGAAAACTCCAGCTCAGTAATAAAAACAGTATAGTCTTCAAAATCAATAGGTTCTGAATAAAATCCCCATTCACTTGCCCAGTCAGGATACTCAATATTGGTTATCGCTCGCCGTTTCGAGTACTCAAAACCCGTTCTAAAATACAATCCATTCAATACCTCAAGCTGGTGATTGACCTCCACAAGTTTATTGTTCACTCGGTTTGATGGTGAAAAAGTTCCTACTATACTTTGGTATCCGTTAATGAAGTCGTAGGTGTCGCCAATTCGAAAAGACAATTTTGAAAACTTCATGGGATTGTAAACATATCCAATACCAAACGTTCCTTTTATGTCTTTATTTGTGCGGCCATAATCAATCTGAGGAAAAAGCTCAATGGCATGCGCATTTTTAAATTCCTTGGTATATGTGAAGTCAAACCTTTGCCTCATTCCTCCTACGCCTAATAAATCAAACCCATCCATAAGACTTGAAATCCTAAAAGATTGTTTTTTAAATGTGTTCCTGAATCCGACCCCATTGAAAAGGAAATCCCATGGAGTAAACGTATTATAAATGCTGTCTTGTTCTGTCAGGTAACCTTCACTCATTAAATAACGAGAAATGCTATCCTGAACACGAATAAACTCAACTTCTTCAACTTCTAAATGAAAAGGCCGGACATTCTCCCAATAACTTGAATCCCGGTCAAATGCCTCAGGCACGTAAACTTGTTGCTCGAGCCAAAACGTACGCTTGCTGTCATCAAATTCAAATTCGTAGTTGCTGTGTGAAACTTGAGAGCTTCCATGAATAAATACATTGGGCTTACCCAGATAACGCTCGGTGACCAAGTATATAAATTCACGTTTTGAAGGAAGTAACCTTCCATCAATATTATCGTAGCTGCAGATGATTCTCATTTCTTTAAAAAAGTTCATCGCTCCTTTATTTACGGCCAATTCATACCCCTCAGGCTCATAAGTTTCCGATTTTATGTAAAGCGTTCCTGAAAACAAAGCTTCTTCTTTAAAGATAGGCTCCACGCGTATTTCATAAACAAAATGATCGTTTTCGCGAAATGAACCTTCTAAATAAAAATTGTAATTCGCAAAAGCATTATATGCCAAAGGAGAAATGATAGGTCGATGGGATATTGAAGGTGCAGCAATAATATTTTTAAAAATATTAATATCTGCATCGTTTATGCCCGATATAAAAATATAGGGATTAACCTCTACACTAGAAGATTGCTCACCAAGTTCTTCATCTCCGAATGAGACCGATGCTGTCATGGTATTATTTACTTTGTCCGTATAATCTATAAAACCAGTTATTACATCCTTATATCTGTTTTTGGCTTCAAAATAGGAGGTTCCCTTCCATTCGGTGATATTCATTTTAGACTGACTCAGGGCAACAGAATCTGCCGTAGAGTCAGATTTTAACTCTGTTCTTTTGTCTAATGAGGTATAACAATAGGTCTCACATTTATAACGATTGGCAGCCTCAAGAAAACCCTTTCTACGAGAAATGACCTCTTTCATTATTTTCTTGCCCTTTTTTCGCTTACTGTCACTTGTGACTGTGACCTCCTGCAGTTCAACCACACTTGATTGTAAAACCGCATTAAACCGCACAATATCAATATCCACAGTTATGATTGTGTCAAAAGAATCGTAGCCTATTGATGAAATGCGAATATCATAATCCCCCTTACTTTTCAGTTCAAGTTGATATTCACCTTTTCCATTTGAGATTGTGCCATAGCTCGTGTTCTTGAGCCAAACTTTAGCAAAAGGCAATACCCCTCCTTGATCATCACTTATGGTTCCTTTAATCGCCTGCCCCTGCACAAAAAATATTGCACATAAAAAACCAATAATAAGAAGCGCATTGCGATTTGAACCCCGAGAAAACAATCGCTTTTTCATTTTAAAGTCAGTTTAGAATTCGATGCTTAAAACCAATTAACATGCCAAAAAAAAAGGCCGGCTAATGTATACAAGGCATGTATTTAACAATGGTGCCATTCGCATACTTCACAAAAAGGAATTCATTATTTTTAATCTGTGTAGGCCTGCCTAAAAGATCACATATTTCAACGATTTGATTGCTCTCTAAATCTAAGTTTTCGATACCTTCTACCCCACAATCAATTTGGGTTCCATTGTGCTCAATCAGGGTTCCATTATTCACATACCAATGCTGCCAAGAGCCTCCAACTCCATCTCTCCAGTTGTTGAGGTCAAATTGCACGCTTCCATCAACCGTGCCTGGAGCAAAATATACCTTGATTGCTTCCCCGTTCATATTCCAGGTTAATGGCGTATTGGCTTGTATGGTTTCGGGTGTATTAAAAGGGTACTCACAATTGACCTGCAGAAAATAGGCATAGTCGTCATAGTCAGGATGCTCTCCATAGACTGATGCCATTCCATTTTCATCAATACATACGGCCGTATATTCGTCACAGGCAATTCCCTTTGCAGTCACATCATTGTCATTTAATATTCTGGACATAAATACGACGTGTCGTCCTTTTCGGTCGGGATCGTCATAATGCGTATCGGTTATTACATCATCAAGAATAGGCAAATCAATAAACGGCGTATTGTCAATGGTCACATCTGAATCAAAAGGATTTGACAAAGCCGTTGAAGAGGTAACCGTTCCATTTTGCGCTGAGAAGTAATAGCCTCCTAAAATAGCCATACCAGCACTTGTTCCACCAATGGCCATATTTCTATTTTGAATACCCGCATTGATTAAGTCATCAATGACCGTACCTCTCCAATAGGAAATGTAATTCCATTGGTCTCCTCCGGCAATCCAAATCGCCTCAGCCTGATTTATTTTAGAATGAATATAAAATGAATTGACAGCAGAAGGGTTATTAAAAACAATGGTTTCTACAGAATTGACAGAAACACCAAGCTGGTTGTATAAATAATCATTGTATCCGTCTGAACCACTGGTGCGAATCACCAGCACATCTCCCCCATTAGCCCGCTCCAAAAACCAGCGCATGCCATTGTCGTCTTCTGTGGATCCTCCCATAAGACAAACCCCTCCTTTCGCG
>CAJQPH010000104.1 GCA_905480165.1 uncultured Flavobacteriales bacterium | reverse complement strand
TGATGGAACAGACCCAACAGATCCTTGTAGTTTCAACAGTGCAAGTATTTCACTGCCCATAACCTCTATTCCTGATTGCGATGGAGACGGCGTACCAAATACCGATGAAATTAATGATGGCACTGATCCAACAGATCCATGTAGTTTTGTTTTAGCGTCTCAAAGCGTTCCTGCGGATCCGAGCTGGTTGTCACTCGATTGTGATGGAGATGGCGTTTCAAATGGAGATGAAATCAATGATGGAACCAATCCATTAGATCCCTGCAGCTATTTGCTTTCCTCTCAAAATTTAACTCCTGGATTAGATTGGGAAACATTAGATTGTGACGGTGATGGAGTTACCAACGGTGACGAAATTAATGATGGTACAGATCCTTCAGATCCTTGTAGCTTTGAGTTATCCTCCCAAAGCTTGCCAACAGATGTAAGCTGGACTTCACTTGACTGTGATGGGGATGGCGTTTTAAATGGAGATGAAATCAATGATGGAACCAACCCTATAGATTCTTGCGACTTTGTTTTAACCTCTCAAACTGTAGCTACTGACCTTAGCTGGTTGTCAACAGACTGTGATGGGGATGGGGTGAGCAATGGTGATGAAATTAACGACGGAACGAATCCGCTTGATGCATGTAGCTATGTAAGCGCAAGTATTAGTCTTGTAGTAACTGCAGATCCAGATTGTGATGGTGATGGTGTTCCAAATTCTCAAGAAATCTTGGATGGTACTGATCCAGAAGATCCATGTAGCTTTGAAATTGTATCACAAAGCATTCCTGTTGATTCGACTTGGCTCACCCTGGATTGTGATGGAGATGGGGTAATTAACGGAGATGAATTGACAGATGAGACAGACCCATCTGATCCATGTAGTTTTGAATTATCTTCTCAAAGTGGACCCACTGATACAAACTGGGCGTCGCTTGATTGCGATGGTGACGGCGTAATTAATGGAGATGAAGTTAATGATGGTACTGATCCATTAGATCCATGTAGCTTTGATTCCATAAATATTTCCTTAAATGTTACAGCCGATCCGGATTGTGATGGTGATGGTGTTCCAAATTCACAAGAAAATACGGATGCAACTGATCCATTTGACCCCTGTAGCTTCACTTTAGCTTCTCAAAGTGTTCAAGTTGATTCGGCTTGGCTAGCACTGGACTGCGATGGTGACGGCGTAATAAATGGGGATGAAGTCATTGACGGTTCTGATCCTTTAGATCCTTGTAGTTTCAGTTCATCAAGTATTACGGTTTCGGTTACTGCTGATCCCGACTGTGACGGAGATGGCGTTCCAAATTCTCAAGAAATTTTGGATGGAACGGACCCATTTGACCCATGTAGCCTTGACCTAAACTCTCAGAGCATGGTAACTGATTCGACATGGTTACTTCTTGATTGCGACGGGGACGGAGTTGTTAATGGAGATGAATTGACGGATGGTACAAATCTTACTGATCCATGTGATTACTTGTTATCCTCACAAAGCCTTACCCCTAGCCCCGACTGGATGAATCTAGATTGTGATGGTGATGGAATCAGTAATGGAGATGAGTTGATGGATGGATCTGATCCAAGCGACCCATGTGATCCAAATATTTGCAGTGACTTGATCTTCCCAGAGGCTTTCACTCCGGATGGAGATGGTATTAATGACTTATTCGTCATAGGGGGACTTGAAATCTATCCTGATCATAATCTTACGATTTTTAATAGGTGGGGCGATTTAGTTTATTCATCGCTGAATTATCAGAATGATTGGGATGGAAGTTCTCAAAATTCATTGAATTTTATTAATGATAAGTTACCGACAGGATCCTATTATTACCTTTTTGACACTAGAGACGAATATATTGGGATCATCTCAGGATATGTTTTCTTACAACGATAATCTAAGAAATATGAAAAATACTTGTTTTGCTATATTTTGTTTTATGAGTGGTGTTTTATTCGCTCAACAAGACCCACATTTTACACAATATTTTGAAAATACTTTATTCGTAAATCCAGCATATGCGGGTTCCCGGGGAGCTCTGAATATCACATCTGTGCATAGAGAACAATGGACTGGATTTGATGGTAGGCCTCAATCAAGCACATTGAGCATTCATAGTCCGATGAAGAATGAATCTGTTGGGCTAGGTCTGACGCTGGTGAATGACGCAATTGGCCCGATGAATCAAACAATGGTGTATGGAGATTATTCATTTACACTTAAATTTTCAGAAAAATCTCATTTGGCCTTAGGAATGAAAGCTGGTGTGAATTTAATCAATTTGAATACCCAAGAACTCACAACCAATACGGCAAATGACCCAAACCTTCAGAGCAGTTCAAATTTTAGAGTCAATCCTAATTTTGGATTTGGAGCTTATTACCATTCTGAACATTTTTTTGCCGGTTTTAGTATTCCTAAACTGTTGGAAAGAAGCTACAGCGATTTGGATGACCCAAATAGGAGTATTGAACAACGGCATTATTACACGATTTTAGGAGGTGTTTTTAATCTCAACTCATCCGTAAAATTGAGACCTACCTGCCAAGTCAAAATGACTGCTGGTGCTCCGATAAGTATTGATCTTGCCCTCACCTCAATCTTGAATGACAAATTTTGGATTGGATCCATGTTTCGTTACAATGCCGCTATTGGATTTTTCACACAGTATTCAGTAAATGAATCATTACGAATCGGTTTAGCAACAGATTTTGGCATACAACAAATTCGAAATTTCAATTCAGGAACATTTGAAGCCATGATTTCCTATGATTTTAGTTTTGAAAAAAATGGGATAAGATCCCCTAGATATTTTTAATAATTTATGATGAAGCTCAATTTTTCCCTTATTGTTAGCATATGCATTGGTTTTACGAGTATTGCTCAAAAAGACCCACTAATGAAGGCAAAAGAATATAGTAAGAACCTGGCTTACAGCCAGGCAATACCGATCTATGAATCTTTCTCAAAAGAATCAACATTGGATGTGATTTCTTCCCTTGATCTTGCAGAATGTTATTTTAAAACCTTTTCATATCAAAAAGCAGAGACACTTTATGCAACTACTTTGGATACAATAGATCAGTCTTTAATTAGACCAAAGGACATCTTCAATTATGCCATGACGCTTCGATCGATTGGAAATACCGATGAATCGAATCGTTGGATGGAAAAGTATTCTAATGGTTTCAAACCGAGTCTTATTTCAGATGAAGCTCATTTTGATATTACCCTTGCTGATTTTAATTCAATCCACTCTGATTTTGGAGCGACTACATTTAAAAATGCAGTCTTTTTTCTATCATCTCGAAATGACAAAATGTTCAATTGGACTTATGGATGGGACAATGAAGGTTTCTTAGATATTTACACTCTAAGACCCGATGATTCAACAAGTTCTCCAAAAAAATTCAAATCAAAAGCCAATTCAAAATTCCACGAAGGATCTATGGATTTTACTAAGGACGGAAAACGTGTTTATTTCACCCGAAATAATTTGAACAAAAAAAATGAAAGAAGAGACTCATCTGGAATTCAAAACCTTCAATTATTTACGGCTCTAATATCCGAAACCGGAGACTGGATCGATATCAAGGCACTTAATATCAATTCCAAAGAATATTCTACAGGTCATCCAAGTATTTCGGCTGACGGGAAACAATTGTATTTTGCCTCAGATATGCCAGGTGGATTTGGAGGACCGGATTTGTACGTTGCCAAAATTGAAAATGATGGCGAATTATCAAATATTACCAATCTTGGAAGTCAAATTAATACCTCTGGAAGAGAAATGTTCCCTTCAATTTACAAAGATCTATTGTTCTACTCTTCTGATGGTCTTAACGGAATCGGCGGATTGGATATTTTTATTGCGAAAAATGATGAGCAAAAATTTTCTGATGTTCGCCATTGTGGCCAGGTAATCAATAGCGCATACGATGACTTCGGCATTGCTTTCTCATCCGAAAATACAGGCTATTTTTCATCGAATAGACCAAATGGAAAAGGTTCTGATGACATTTATGAATTCACACAGATTCGACCATTTGTTTTTGATATGTTCATCAGTGGAACCATTCGATCTTCAAAAAACCAATTGCCCTTAAAGGATGCAATACTTTTAATCAAAGACAAGAATGGAGAAATCATTGAAGAAATAGCCACCGATGAAAATGGTTACTATTCGGTAAAACTAAATCCGAATTCGACATATACCGTTGAAATTTCTTCATTGAACCATATAACCTCTGAAGATAATATCTCATTGAGTCCCAACGAAAAAACAAAAACCTTTGACTTTGAATTAGCGGCAAAACCGGAATTTGGATTGGTTTGTAAGATCATGGATGAAAATTCAAAAATACCTTTGAAGGAAGTTCAAATTACGGTAGCGGATCAAGATGGTGAAATCAAATATATAGATGCATCAACAGACGAATCAGGTTCAGTATCAAAAGAATTGAAATCGGTCAAAATAGGAGATGTTTTAAGATTATCAGTTCAAATCACTAAAGATGGCTACCTATCAATGAATGAAAATATATTCATTGAAATAACGGAGGAAGGAGTCATCGATTTAAATAAATATTTAAAAACAAGTATGTCCAAAATGAAATTGGGAGCAGATTTGGGAAAGATATTCGATATCAATCCCATCTATTTTGATTTAGGCAAATACAACATTCGAAAAGATGCATCCGTTGAGCTTGATAAAATAGTAAAAATCATGAACGAAAATCCAACTATGGTAATTGAGCTCGGTTCTCATACGGATTGTAGAGGTTCGGCCAGTTTAAATGAGAGACTATCTTCAAAAAGAGCGAATTCTTCTGTGAATTACATAAAGAAAAAAATCACCAATCCGGAAAGAATTTCAGGTAAAGGTTATGGAGAGTCCAAACTTGAAGTTGATTGCCCATGTGAAGGTGCTGTTCGCTCTGATTGTTCTGAGGCTGAACATCAAAAAAACCGAAGGACTGAGTTCATTATAAAAGGGAATTAGTCCTTGACATAATAAGGAATCTATGCATCGAAATTTTCTTTACCGGAAATATAAAACATTATTTGAATTCTT
>CAJQPH010000103.1 GCA_905480165.1 uncultured Flavobacteriales bacterium | reverse complement strand
GCCTACCTTTTTCTCGAACCGCTGTGTGCCAATATAAATGTTCTTGAAAGAGGGGTCCGGGTTTCGAACCTCACTTTGTTTCAGGCCAAAGTCCTTACCATTTTGGAGGGGCACAACAACCACTCCATGGCCATCCTCGCTGTAAACCCTGTCCTGGAAAATCCGGTAGCGTGCCATTACCGCGACGCGCAGAAACGGTGACGTAGTCACCGGGTCAGTCTCCAAAAAAAGTACCTCCTCTTCACCGACATTGAAGTAATGTGCATGGGAGGTCATCATAATCTTGTCGGGGTCATTCTGGGCAGGGCCACCCCGCTGCACCAGCGTAAGCTGGTTTTTCGTACCCTCACCCTTAAGTTTTTCACTAATCAAGAAAGTAGTATGCGTTGAGGGTACTCCCCTCTCATCGTAGTCGTACTCCTGGCTCAGAACCTGACCTCGCACCACCAGATCAGCAGCCTCGGTCATACCGCCCAATACACTCGTGGCATTATCGTTAGGAGCTGCATCAGAGAAGCCCGCTGCAACGCGTCGGACATCGTCTTTATCGAACGTTGCATCGAGATATTCAGGAGTGGGTTCATGTTCCTCTCCGACGAGCTGTGAGAACACGGCGCCACAGTGCAGGCTCAATACTAAAAATAATGTCGCTTTTATTCGCTCTGTCACAACCGCCTCCGGTCTGGCTCGACAACGGCCTTACGAGTGCTGCTATCGGCCCCTTTTGCAGCAACGTACACCCTGTATCCTGTCACTGATCGGTGTCTGAGGGCAATTTTAGATCCACCCATCTGGTCAAATTTTACGCGCATTACGCACATTTTACGAGAAACGCGGTTTAACAGTTCACAAGCGCAATGAAAAGCCGTGTTGCGATCTGACCGCAAAGCATGCATCCCTAAAGGGAAGCTAAGCTTCCGTTTAGGCCGAAAGGTCGATTGAAGCCGTGGGAACAGGAGCTTAAGGTATCCCTTACTGCACGAGTAACAGCCAGCACTATTGCTCTGGCACCAGTCAGTTTTTCAGGCTATCGGGGTGTGATTATGATTCACAGAAGAGCTATAAATTTTCATGATATTGCGCGCTCAAATTACTACTGGAACGAAATCAAAATGCGCATGCAAGTGTCGCTGTCTGGCGCCCTGCTCATCGCATTAGGACTCACCTTTTTTTATATGTAAATTTTCGCTGGGCGAAGCACTTTTCAAACTAATCTGTCAATTGCAGTTCACGGGAGCGCAGAATCGCCTGAGCACGATTTGTGACGCGCAAAACCTGGTAAATGCTGTGCAAATGCGCTTTTACCGTACCCTCTGCCATATTCAGGCGCCGGGCAATCACCTTGTTTGGAACACCCATTATTAACTGGTCGAAAACTTTTCTTTGCTTGGGCGAAAACTGCACGCTTTCCTCTGGCACTGACATATCCGGATTTACAATATCTGCGGGCTCAAGGCCCATAAGACTCGCTGCATCAGGAGGAATGTAGGTACTACCTGCCAGTACAATCCGAATAGCGTTGATAAATATCTGCATAGAGGAATTCTTGGATACGAAGCCCTGAACCCCCTTTTCAAAGCACTCTGCGATGATGTCGGGCGAATATTGGCCTGAGAAAACTACAATCGGGATATCTGCATAGTTCTCGCGGATATAGACCATGCCGTCTGCACCCGATACATCGGTAAGGCTGAGGTCGAGAATAAGCAATTGATAATCGGTATCCTCTTCGAGGACGCCTAATAATTCCTGGAAACTTCCTGCCGTATTCAATTCGTCAAAAATGCTGAGCGAGACCAGCGAAGTGACCAGCGCGTTGCGCACGATCGGATGGTCGTCGACAATGAGGGCTCGTTTAGCCATTTCTGTTTTCTCCTTTCCCCCATATTTTTTATGGTTTTGCCGTCACTCTAGCAGAACAGCGCTCTGTTTGCTCGCGCTCAGTGCTCCAGCCAGCGGGCCGGCTCGACACAACAACTTACTGGTATGGGACTGCCCCGAGAATAAAAAGTCTTTGCAGCGTAACGAGTAGTCGATCCACTGCTAGCACATGCGCCGCACCACCATCATCCCCCAACCAATAAAAGTTAAGGGCCGCCTATTGAACCGGGACGGCACCAGGGAGGCTTACCGCAGTTCAAATGGAATGCGAAGCCGGCTGGGTGACGCCGGCACCCACACGTTGACGCCCGACGTCACAACAGGGCAAGGCCCAAAACAGTAGACTGACCCGACAAAATAAGCGCGAAACGCCGGGTCAGTCACAAACGCTTTCCGAGACTCAAAAGCCAGTTATTTGCTGGCAGCCCGTCTCCCGCTGCTCGCCTTTTTGACGGATGCCTTGCCTTTTTTACGACCGCTGCCCTTTGCCACTGTTGCGGATCTACCCGACACAGACTTTCTAATTTCAACCGTCAGTTTTTTCCATGCTTTCCTATTGGCATCAACACGCTTGCTCACGATTTTCTGGGCCTTGGTATGTGTGCGCTTCGCGTCTTTTTGCAATGTCTGCAGATCTTTCCTTGCCCGGTCAACCAGCTTACGCAGCTCCTTGACCGCTTCGTCCCGATCGCCTCTTATCTTGCGCAGCTCACTCAGCAGCTCACGAAGCATCTCGTACTGCTGCCGAGCCATGTCCGCATATCCGTCCACCACAGCCCGGTTCGCGTTCGCGACCGCCTCCATGTTTTTGTGCGAGCTCTCCAGCACATCACCCCAGGTATAACCCCCTATCTTGAAATCGTCGACATACCGTCCAATATCAAGACGCCGAGCACCTGCTTTTACATTGGTTTTTGCTTTAGTCTTAGCTTTGGCTTTAGCCTTGGGCTTCGCCTTAGCCTTGGGCTTCGCTTTAGCCTTGGGCTTCGCTTTAGCCTTGGGCTTCGCTTTAGCCTTGGGCTTCGCTTTAGCCTTGGGCTTCGCTTTAGCCTTGGGCTTCGCTTTAGCCTTGGGCTTCGCTTTGGCCTTGGGCCTTGCTTTGGCCTTGGGCCTTACTTTGGCCTTCGCTCTGGTTTTGGATGTTGCCTTGGGTTTCGCCGCTGCCATACTAACTACCTCCGAAACTGAATTAATACGTGATGGTAGAAAACGATTCCCGGTCTACACTGGGTAAAATTGGTGCCCTTGAGGGCAAGAGTGAAGCATTAATTCAGTTTCGGAGGTAGTTAGTATGGCAGCGGCG
>CAJQPH010000102.1 GCA_905480165.1 uncultured Flavobacteriales bacterium | reverse complement strand
CGAGATTTTCCCAAGCAAGTTCCAAACCTCATCTTTCACTTTGTTGTATGTGTGAGAGGTTGTTATGTCTGTTAAATACTCACGAAGCGCACCTACATTTGGATCAATTGACATACAGTTGTCATTCAAAATGACCAAAAGATTTGCGTCCTTTTCAAAACCCGCATGGTTCATCCCCTCAAAAGCGAGGCCCGCAGTCATGGCTCCATCACCTATCACGGCAATGTGCTGTGTGTTCTTCTTATTTTGATATTTATTTGCTACGGCCATTCCTAAGGCTGCAGAAATAGATGTCGATGAATGCCCAACACCGAACGTATCATACTCGCTCTCTGCTCTTTTGGGAAATCCTGAAATTCCTCCTTTGCTTCGGTTCGTATGAAAAAGGTCTCTGCGTCCTGTCAGTATTTTGTGCCCATATGCTTGATGTCCAACATCCCAAACCAATTGATCTTCAGGGGTGTTGAATACATAATGTAAGGCGACGGTAAGTTCTACTACTCCCAGACTGGCACCAAAATGACTGTTACCAATCTCAGAAATGACATCTACGATATATTGCCGAAGTTCATTGGAAATTTGAGGAAGGTCTTCTACAGAAAATTTCTCTCGAAGGTCTTTGGGGATTTCGATTTGCTTCAAAAAATTACCGGCTTGAAAATCTGACATAGTTTTTATTAATACAAAAATATTGTTTTCAACATGATTAACCTAACAATTGACCGTCAAAAAAGTTCTCAATAAAAGGCCTTTAAATGGGGTGTTTATCCTTTCTCTCAAAGTAAAATGCCGTTAAAACAAACATAAGTAATAAACCGTTTTGAATACATAGATTTAGTGCAAAGTTATTAACCTTGAGGTATGGAGAGATTGCATATAAGAATAAGGCCAAGCCTAAGTATAAAACGAATTTCCGAAGATTATAGGGTATTGGGTAATGCTTCTGACCAAGGATGTATGAAATCAACATTTGAATGAAATATACAATAAGAGTGGCCCAGGCGCTCGCCATGTAACCATATTTAGGGATATAAATTACATTAATAATAATGGTTAAACCCGCACCTGCTAAGGCAATATATGCTCCAAATTTAGTTTTACCGCTAAGTTTATACCAAATACTTTGATTGTAGTAGATCCCTAAAAAAATATTTGCCATCAAAAGAATGGGTACAACCTGCAGGCCCACCCAATACGATTCGTTTTGAATAAAGTGTTTGAAAACATCTAGATTAAGGGTGACTAACAAAAAGACCCCGCATACGAATGCAATAAAAACATTCATGATTTGACTATACACTTTATTTCGATCAAGGTTTTTCATTTGACTGAAAAAGAAAGGTTCTGCAGCATACCTGTATGCCTGAAGAAGAATAGTGACAAGCATTGCCAACTTGTATGAGGCGCTATAAATACCTACCTGGGCCTCTGCATAATCTAAAGAGGATGGCACGTTTGGATTATATAATATTTGTTTCAAAAGAATCCGATCTAAAGTCTCATTGATTATTCCCGCAAAACCAGCAATAGCTAGAGGAAATGAAAACAAAAACATCCGCTTTAATAAACCCCAATCTATTCCGTTCAATAAACCAAAGGATTTATACAAAAACAAAGGCTTAACTATAGATGCGATGAGGTTGGCAAGGAAAATATAAAACACCCCTTGTTCAGGATTATTCCCATCAAATAAAACAAGTAAAAAAATTAAATTGAGGATGATGTTTACCCCAATTGAGGAGAGCTGAATTATCGAAAATCTTTTTGCTCTTTCTTCTGCACGCAATTTGGCAAGAGGAAGTGCACTAATGGCATCTATTGAAACAATGGCACCAAGCATAATTATATATTCCCCATGCCCGCCAAATAGTAATAGGGATGCGATATCCTTATTCAGTAGAAGAACAAGGATGAAAAAAACAACATTGAGAGAAAGTAGTGCGGAAAAAGCTGTCGAGAACACATTCTTTTTATCATCTTCGTTTTGAATGAACTTGAAAAAAGCAGTTTCCATTCCAAAAGTCAAAATGACTATAAAAAAAGCAACCCAAGCATAAAGCTCGGAAACAACTCCATAGTCCGCGGGGTTTATAAAAACGAAAGTATATAAAGGAACGAGTAAGTAATTAAGAAGACGACCGACTATGGATGATAAGCCATAAATGGCAATCTCTCCAAAAAGTTTTTTAATCGGATTTGTCATTAAGCTTTTCTGTAATTTGCTTTTCGTTTCTCGAGAAAAGCCGTCGTTCCCTCTTTAAACTCTGATGTTCCAAAACATTTTCCAAACTCTTCAATTTCGACCTCATATCCATCTACTCCACTCCTGTAACCAGCATTAACCGCTTTAATTGCTGATCTAATTGCCATTGGTGAATTCTTAAGGATCTTTTTTGCCAGACCTTCACATGTAGAAATCAAGTCCTTCTGATCTACAACATAGTTGACCAAACCATACTTCAAAGCCTCTTCAGCCGTTATCATTCCAGCAGTGAAAATCATTTCATTTGCCCGTCCCTTTCCAACAAGCTGAGCCAAACGTTGAGTTCCTCCATATCCCGGAATAACTCCAAGAGATACTTCAGGAAGACCCATTTTTGCATTTTGACTTGCGACCCGTATATGGGCTGACAAAGCCAATTCTAATCCGCCACCAAGTGCAAATCCGTTCACCGCTGCCAATATTGGCTTTGGGAAGTTTTCTACAAAATCAAAAAGAATATCTTGACCGTTTGAAGCCAACACTCCGCCTTCCGCAATGGAGAAATCAGCAAACTCTTTAATGTCAGCTCCTGCAACAAAAGCCTTTTCACCACTACCTGTCAAAATCACAACACCAGTATCACGGTCCTCTTGACACACTTTTAATGCTACATTCAATTCTTGAATTGTTTTTTTATTCAATGCGTTGAGTTGAGAGGGTCGATTTACTGTGATATAAGAGACCAAGTCTTTGTTTTCAATGGTTATGTTTTCAAACATGTAAATGATTTTCGGATAAAGATAATAGATAATATGATTGGACTTTTTATACTCTTTATTTTTATTAATGACAGATTCCTGAATTTTAAAGAATTATAAACTGCTTATATTTCGTAATTTTGCACCGAAATAAATTCTCGCATCTTAATCACAAGGATGACACTGAAAAATTTTTTACTGTTCACAAAGTTTAGACTATCTTTTTTGGTTGTCCTTTCTGCTCTTTCAGGATATTTGTTCGCGGGAGGAAAAGACATTCAAATTATTGTCTTTCTTCTCCTCGGAGGGGCCTTCGTTACCGCTGCTTCAAATGGAGCAAATCAGATATGGGAGAAGGACCTTGACAAGCTCATGAATCGCACCTCAAACCGTCCTATACCAACAGGTAAACTGTCTATTAAAAGCGCATATATCATTGTTGTTTGTTTGTTAATCATAGGGACAATTCTGCTTTACCTTATCAATTTAAAGTCTGCTCTTTTGGGTTTTGCAGGTTTTGTCAGCTATGTTTTTTTGTATACCCCTCTAAAAACAAGAACGCCTTGGGCTGTATTCGTTGGGGCTTTCCCTGGGGCCATACCTCCTTTACTCGGTGCCATAGCTGCTACAAATGAATTTGGCTTTTTACCTGGAATATTGTTTTTTGTGCAGTTCACGTGGCAGTTTCCTCATTTCTGGGCCATTGCATGGGTTACCCATGATGACTACCAAAAAGCAGGATTCAACCTCTTGCCTTCTGCAAACGGAAAATCAAAACAATCCGCTTTTCAAATTATGCTTTATTCTTTGGCGTTGATACCGTTTAGTCTTACACCTTGGGTATTCAATTGGACAGGAGATGTCACTTTTGTTATTGCCTCATTACTTGGGATATTATTCTTTTTCTATGCTTATAAGTTGTTTTTAAACCTACAAGATTCGGATGCTCGAAAACTTATGTTCGCCTCTTTTGTTTATTTACCAATTATTCAATTTACCTATGTATTTGATAAAATTTAAACAACCAATTAAATATTAAAACAAATGGATTTATCTAAAGACAAAGACCCAGTAATCAATGAAAAGATGAAAAAGAACCTCGTCTACGTGAGCATATTTAGCATCATAATGTTTTTTGCGGGTTTATCCTCAGCATATATTGTTCTCATGGGGGACTCTATTTGGATCAAAGCAGCAATGCCGAATGCTTTTTGGTGGAGTTCAGCCATGATATTTTTAAGCAGCATGAGCTTTATTTTTGCCATTAAACAGGCTAAAAAGAACAATTCGAATTTATTGAAAGTGTTTATGTCGATTACTCTTGTTTTAGGCCTTTTATTTATTTTCTTTCAATTTAAAGGATTCAATCAACTAAAAGAAAAAGGCATCTATGGAACAAGTACAATAATGGTTTCAGAAGGCAAGTATGGTCAACCGTTTGAAGTTCAAATTAATGGTGAGGATGTGTACGTGGAAAACAACTTGTACATGTTAAACAACAAAAAATTGAGCGGAAATGACTTTGAGCTTTTTACGAATTATTTGGGCCAATTTATTCCCTCAAAGAATAACCCTTTGGGACAAAAACTGACAAAAGATATTTCCAATGTGAATATCATTTATAAAAACAAGCCATTGATTGTCAAGAACAATACATTATACATCAACGATTCAACACAGCTTGGCCCGTCAGATTTCAAGAACCTTCATTATTTAGCACAAAATGTGGCGGAAGGAAGAGTCGATATGGTTCCCATTGGTGCCATTGGAGAAGATTACACTATTTGGTACAAAGGTGAAGAGCTAATCATGAAGAAAAGAAAGCTCGCTGGAAAAAGCGGCAAGTCATTGACAAGCTATGAATTGAATGAAGCTGAAAGGTCTCGAGACAATGCATCTTCTTTTTTATACCTGCTCACCTACGCTCATTTAATGCATGTTCTAGTCGCATTACTCTACTTATTGAGAATTGTAATTAAAACCTTCAAAAATACTTTTAATTCAAAAAACAACCTTTCATTGCGGCTAACTTCTATTTTCTGGCACTTTTTAGGCCTATTGTGGGGCTATTTGATACTTTTTTTGATATTTATTCATTAAACTTGCAGAAAAATAAATTAAATGGCTAGTCAATCAGCGAATTTAGATACGGAAACTCTATGGGGAGGAAAAGAATCTCCATTTCAAACGAGTTATGGTAAATTGATGATGTGGTTTTTCCTTGTTTCAGATGCCCTTACTTTTAGTGGGCTTCTTGTTGCCTATGGATTTACAAGACACGATACTCTCGAAGCTTGGCCGATTGGAGAAGAGACTTTTAATTCATTACCCGTTTTGGGTCATGGTTATCC
>CAJQPH010000101.1 GCA_905480165.1 uncultured Flavobacteriales bacterium | reverse complement strand
CGTATTTTACGTAATTTTTTGCAATTCTTTTAACCTCGCCCTCAAATAACTCTGGAGATAAACTCTTGACTTTTTTAGCTGGAACTCCAGCATAAATCGTCCATGATTCAACTTTTGTTCCTTCCAAAATAACGGCTCCGGCAGCAATAATACAATTGGACTCAATCACACAATTGTCCATTACAATAGACCCCATTCCAATGAGGACATCATCACCAATTTCACAACCATGTAACAATGCATTATGTCCAATTGAGACATTGTTACCTATATTCACTTTAGTTTTTTCAAATGTACAATGTATAACCGCGCCATCTTGGACATTCACTTGGTTCCCCATTCGAATTGAATTTACATCACCACGAACAACTGCATTAAACCAAATTGAACAATCGTTGCCCATTCGAACATCTCCAACAACAGTAGCATTTTCTGCTAACCAACAGTTATCTCCAAATAATGGTGTGTTGCCTCTGCAAGACTTAATTAGTGCCATATTATACCTCGATTAACTCCAAATCAACCTGTCTTTTTCTTGGACTGACCTCATATATTCTAACTTTAACTCGGTCTCCAAAATTGTATTCTTTTTTGGTTTTTGAACCAATAATTCGAAATGAATCCTGATCAAAGCGAAAACGATCACCTGGTATCGCATTCATTGGAACCATTCCCTCACAATGATTTTCATCCATACGCACATACATCCCATGATCAGCAATACCGGAAATCACACCTTCAAATTCTTCACCTATAAATTCTTGGACAAACAAAGTGTGAAAATATTTTGTGGATTCTCTTTCTGATTCAGATGCTTTTTTCTCATTGCTTGAAATATGTTTACAGATTTGTTCTAATCCTTTATCAAATTTACTTCCTGATTTAGCCAGTTTATTTTCAAGCATTCGATGAATAATTAAATCAGCATAACGTCTTATTGGTGAAGTGAAATGAGTGTAATATGGAAAAGCGAGTCCATAATGACCTATATTTTCAACTTCATAAGTTGCTTTTGCCATTGATCTAATCGCCATTGACTGAATCATTGAATATTCGTTTTTTAATCGAATGTCCCCTAATAATTTATTAATGTTTTTCGATATGCTTTCGGGTTGAGTTAAGTCCACGCTATATCCAAATTTCTTAATGAAAACTGAAAATATATCCAGCTTAGCGGGGTCTGGCGTATCATGTACCCGATAGATACATGTTGACTTTTGCTCATTTTCAGTAGGTTTACCCAAAAACATCGCAACATGACGATTTGCCAACAGCATAAACTCCTCAACTAATTTGTGTGCATCTTTTGATGTTTTAATCAGAATTCCTTCAGGGAATCCATTTTCTCCTAATTTGAATCTCATCTCTTCTGATTCAATACTCAAAGCACCATTTTTCAATCTGCGTTTTCGCATTACCTTGGCAATCTTATCTAAAAGCTTTAGCTCTGAGGCGTGATCACCTCCATCACCCATTATGATATCTTGCGCCTCTTCATAGGTGAACCTCCTGTCTGAATGTATTACGCCTTTACCATACCATTCTTTAAACACCTTTCCACTTTCATCCATCTCAAATACTGCAGAAAAAGTGTATTTATCTTCATGAGGACGTAGTGAACAGGCTACATTCGATAATTGTTCAGGAAGCATTGGAATAACTCTGTCGACCAAGTAAACGGAATTAGATCTCTTTACCGCCTCTTTATCCATATGACTGTTTGGCTTTACATAATGACTGACATCAGCGATATGAACACCTATCTCAAGATTCCCGTTTTGTAAACGTTCTATAGAAATAGCGTCATCAAAATCTCTAGCGTCCAAAGGATCAATAGTAACGGTGAGGGTTTTTCTGAAATCTCGACGTCTCTTTATTTCGTCAGAATCTAATTCAATTTTCACATATTCCGCCTCATCGATAACTTCTTGAGGGAATTCTGGTTCTATTCCATGATTATATAAAATAGATAACATTTCTGCATCATTACTGCCCGACGCTCCAAGAACGGTGGACACCTCACCATAGGGAGTATTCGATCCCTTTGGCCATGCGGTTATTTTCGCCAAGACTTTTTGACCGTGCTTGGCACCATTTGTTTTGGATAATGGAATGATGATCTCCGTGCCCATTCTGTGGTTATCAGGTATAAGAATCGCATCTTTTCTGGCTATTCGTAATTCACCAACAAAAAGAACTTTGTCTCGTTTAAGAACCTCAACAACAACGCCTTCATCTCTAGATTTGCCTTCTTTGATTATTTTTATTCTTACCTGATCATTTTGAAGTGCTCTGTTTGTATTTGGAGGAGCAATATAAATATCTCTTTCTTGTCCATCCACAGAAACAAAACCTGCTCCTCTTTGGGTAATGTCTATTTTACCCTCTAAATATTGAGAATTCTGAAGACTTTTGAAGGTAAAATGATTAACTCTTTCGATTGAACCATGTTTTACAAGCATACTTAGCTCATCAAATACATTTTGTCTTGAATTCGGGTCGCGTGCATCAATAACTTGACAAATTTCTTTGTGGGTAAGCTGTTCTCCTTGATTTCGTTCAAAAACCTGAATCAATAAAGGTCTAATAGAATTTCTTTTAAAGCCTTTTTTTGAATGCTTTTTTCTGTTTTTTGACATATGGTAAAAGTAGACAATTAATTGTCAGTGTAGAGAAAATGTAAAAAGGGGAATAGGTTAATGTTTAACGATTACTTTACGCATAATCGACTTCATTCCTGGAATATCAAAAGAAATAATATAAATACCACTTTTAAATGATGATATATCTATCTTTTCAGAAGAAGAAACACTTTTTTGAACTACAAGATTTCCAAGTACATCAACCATCTTCATTTTGGCACCTTGAACACCGTTCATGGAAACCTGTATGAAATCAGACGCAGGATTTGGAGCAATTGATACTGAAACAGGTTCTGCAACCTCAAGACCTAAAGGGTATTCAAATATTAAATCAACAGAGTCAATATAAAGGCTACCATTAAAAGAAATGTAATAACGGTAATGTCCAGTTCCGTATGATAAATCTTGAGGATCAATAGTTACTTTTAATTTCCCATACTCTCCTGCCCCAACAGAAAAAGAACCTGATGTTGGCGTTGTCCATGGATTTCCATTCATTTGACTAGAAGAATAACAAGTACCTCCAAAGG
>CAJQPH010000100.1 GCA_905480165.1 uncultured Flavobacteriales bacterium | reverse complement strand
CATCGTCTGTGTATTCGAACATTGACCCAAATCTGGTGTAAAAGTATAGGTAGTAGTTTGTGTATTATCAATCGCCGGGGACCAGCTACCTGTTACTCCCTCATTGGAACTTGTACTTATATTAGGAATAGCATCACCCTCGCAATATGGACCCTGCTGAGTAAAGGTCGGAACCTGAGAAGGGTCAATGGTAATATCCATGGTAACCACATCCGCACATTGTCCCGCATCAGGAGTAAAGGTGTAAGTTGTTGTTTGAGTATTATCAATCGCAGGTGACCAACTTCCCGTAATGCCTTCATTTGATGATTGTGGTAAATCCGAAATTACAACTCCCTCACAAAATGGTCCTTCTTGAGTAAATGTCGGTGTTACATTATTAACTGAAGAAGATACAACCACTGTTTGAGTGATAGGGCTCGTACATGCTCCAGCATCATCGACTGTTACTTCATATGTGCCAGGAGCCAGACCTGTCGCAGTAGGACCATTCTGGACTGGAATTGTGTTCCACTCTATAGTATAAGGAGGGAATCCTCCGGAAAGATCAACTGTAGCCGTTCCGTCATTACCCAAGCATCCTGATGGTGTTGAAGATAATATAGGTTCAATGGCATTTACACATTCCAAAAAATCAATAAAAACTCCAGAATCATAAATTGGGTCACCAGCATCGGCAATTGCCAGCTTAAAATGATATGATTCACAAGGAATTACCTCAATTTCTCTTGTGAGTACAGTTGTTAATCCATCAAGAGCAATATTCGTGCATCCTGCATTATTTATGTAGAAAGCTGGATTGGTAAATGGACTTACATTATCTACACTTACAATAGTTACATTGTCAGGTAAAGTAGCAACATTTGTATTGTTATAATTTGCACCAACGGGATTCGTGCCAGAAACGAAAAACCCAAATGCATCATTAAAACTACTATTTACATATTCTGGATACTCTTCGGATCCAAAAACAAAACGAATCAGTAAAGTATTACACGTAGGTACAACATCGAATTCCAAGATGCAGCAGTCATATTGTGCCAAAGGCTCTAATGATAATAACTCCGGGTCATTACAAGATGTGCCAAATGGCCCGTTTCCATCCATTTGTTCACTGAAATTCGGTGAAAAGTCTTGAGTACCTGCTGGTAAACCAATATTATTAAGGTTTCCTGTAGAAAGGAGAACCCCACTTGGGATATTTGCACAGGTAGTTTCACCATTGGTAAAGGTGCCATATGAATCACTTGGACATGATATTGTTGCATTACTAACATCCAATCCAAACCCAACCATCGCATCTACTATATCCTGAGCAGTACCGCCTTGATTTGTAATCACAAGTTGTCCATAACAATCCTGGCTCGATAAAAAACCCAAGCTTAAAAAGGCTAAAATTATAATATGTTTCAAATTACCCATCATTTCTCTAATTTAGGACTTTTATTTTTTATGATAAGTTGCATCGATAGGTTAAAATTATAATCCGTTTCTATTAACTTTGAATTCACATGCAATTAAAAGAGCTTAGCCTACATCAATTTAAGAATCATCATCATTCTGAAATTTCATTTTCAAAAGGGATAAATGCTTTTATTGGGGCTAATGGAAGTGGCAAAACGAATATATTGGACGCTATTCATTACTTAAGTATGTGTAAGTCTTATCTAAATTCAATTGACAAGCAAAACATAGAGTTCAATGAGAAATTCTTTAGTATATCAGGAATTTGGGAATACGACAAGAAAAATTACACAGTGAATTGCTCATATAAACTGGGAGCTAAAAAGACCGTTAAACTAAATAAAAAAGAATATGAAAAGCTCGCAGATCATATCGGGAGATTTCCTGTTGTTTTTATCTCACCCTACGACGGAGATTTGATCAACGAAGGAAGTGAGCTAAGAAGAAAATGGATAGATGGAATTATTTCTCAGGTAAACCCCAGATACTTAAACCATCTACAATCGTATCAAAAGGTTTTAAATCAGAGGAATGCACTTCTTAAAAATATGCATGAACATCGACTTTTCGATCTTGAATCGATCGAAATATGGGATATTCAAATGTCCAAGCTTGGAAACGAAATTCATAAAATAAGAGCTGAATTCTTAACTTCATTTATTCCTATTTTCAAGAAGTTTTATAACGAAATTGCCATTGAAGAGGAAAACGTTAAAATAGCCTACCGTTCGCAATTAAACGAATCCGATTTCTCTGAGCTTCTAAAAGAATATCACAAAAAAGACTCATTTACCCAATATTCGAATGTTGGAACACACAAAGACGACTTGCTATTTACCATTAAAGACCACCCGATAAAAAAGTTTGGATCTCAAGGACAGCAAAAATCATTTATCATTGCGCTTCGTTTGGCACAATTTGAATGGCTTAAAACCATGAAAGAAACGAGTCCAATTTTACTTCTTGATGATATATTCGATAAACTTGATCATGAACGTGTCCAAAAACTTGTATCACTCGTTACAACGAAGTTTTTTGGGCAGGTCATCATCTCAGATACAGACAAGGATCGAATGGTAAAGCTATTAAATAGCTTATCGATTCAATCTAAATTATTTGAAGCAGAAAATGGTACAGTAAAAGAAATTTCTATCTAACTTTAGATGATGTATAAAAACAAACGGAGGTCTTCAAATGAAAAGCAGCTAGGAGATGTGATAGAAAAGCTTCTAAAAGCATATAATCTTGACGATAAGATGAAGGAGCTTGATCTCGTTGAAGCATGGCCTGAATTGATGGGTAAAGCTGTTGCACACCGCACAAAAAGCATTCAAATCAAAAATCAAAAATTACTTCTTACAATTGATTCATCAGTAATGAGAGAACAACTTCATATTGGCAAGCAAGTTATTATTGAGCGTGTAAATCAATTTATGGGAAAAGAGGTAATACGTGATGTTTGGTTTTCTTAATTAAAGACTTTTTGTAAAAATACTATACATCGAATCTATGTCAAATGATTCAGTTCCGACATATTCCTTTCCTTTAAAAGTGATTTTTGAATCCAACTCTATAAGCTGTTCATTGGTCACATCTAACAATGTCGCTGATTTCACAATTAGTTTAGATGGCCCATACTCAGCCTTCTTCTGATAAGCCGCAAAAGCAAAGTTGCAATTCGAAATATCGGTGCCCATAACAACCAAATCCGAATTGTCTTTTGAGGCAATTGCAATAGATGCATTTTTAATTTCGCAATTGATTATCTCCAGAATTGACCCCTCACCACCTGAAATCCCTTTATCTCCAGAACCGTTGATGTTACAAGACTCAATTTTTATTTGACTTCCTGAAAAATCAATACAATCATTTCCGGTATTTTCAAATTGGCATTTCCGGATTGTTCCTTCGCAAAAATCCGCATCGAAGCCATCAGATTGCGTCTCAGAAATCAGACTCTCACTTATATCAAAATGACATCGTATCAGGTTTAAGGCATCTTCACACTTATTGCCTGTGAATAAACAATTAGAAATCTCTACCTCCCCTTCATAAATGGTAACAGCACCCGTTAAAATCCAATTTTTTGTATTTCCTGCACCTAAATTTGAAAATTTTACGTATTCTAAATCGACATGACCTCCATTTGGAAAAATCACCAATCCACCACCCTTTTGATCGGTAGAGAAAAACTCAACAGGATTTTCTTTTGACCCCCTGATTTCAACAGGAGAATAGGAAACAAATCGGGCATTGTTTTTTAAGTTTATTCGAGTCCCTTCTTTTATAATTAGCTTTTTGTTCCTTGGAAAATATACGGTTGAGCTAAAGGTGTAAACCCCTTTTTCCAAGATAAAAATACTATCATTCGAATTGCATAAAGGTTTGGCTCGAGAACCCAAAACATTCACAAATTGATTAGGAGGGAAAGCACTTACCTTTGACTTAATCAGAGAGTCTCCAGTAGATGAAGTTTTATAGTAAATATTTTTGGGTCTAAATTTAAATGATTTCTGAATGGTTTGTGCTTGCCCACGATATGACCCTATCTTAATTGATTTGGTAAAGGGAAGTACTAAATTCTTATTTATTTTGGTTGAATATCCAATGATTTCAATATCTGCTAATAAAAAGTTTTCAAATTGAAGTGTGCAGGATAATGAATCAGACTGAATGGTATAAACGTTAAGAGCCGCCTTATCAAAAACCACATCTTGTTTTGTATTTTTATAAAAGTTTTTCCTACTCACTCTTCTCTCTGTAGGTGGTAATAGCTCATATTTAAGGACTTTTTCTTCTACATTTTTTCGATTTGTCTCAAAATAATTCTTATCCAGCTTATGCATTGGATATTCATTACTTAATAGTGCCTCAAAATGATTCAACTCAACTTTAAAATCTTTATAAGCATTTTGAAGAAAAGAGGTCTGTGTAAACTCTTTTAAATATTCTACATATAATTTATCAAAAGTAGGATTTAAAAATAGTGCGTCTAACACGGTGAAGTCTGCATCACTTCTCCAATGCTTAGCTTTTCCAAGAAGTTCTTTATGAATATCTAACTCTGTTTTAAAACAATCATAAGCAATGGGTTCAAGACACGCCTTTACTGGATTTAGATAATTTCGCTGATTGTGCCAAATTAATCCATGCGTGGCATTCATTAGCTCACAAAGAGCAAGAAATCGAGCCATTTTATCTATGTCGATGTACTCCTGAATATTTTCATCAAAATTTCTATATCTGTCCATGTGGCTTTTCGCCATCATGAATTGCTTTAATAAAACGTCGTTCTTACGTGTGCGCTTTTTACTAAATGGCAATATTTCAGATGATTCTAAATAAGGATATTTTTTAAAAGGAGTTCCCGTTTCTTTTTGATTCAGACGTGCCTGCCATATTCCACTTTCATCAAACTTTACAATGGGCCCCTCTCTCCTATTTCGATATTCCAAAAGTCTTTTATCAAAATGTTCTTCAAGAGCATAAACTCCTTTATTCACTCCATTTATATAGACCAACTTAAATTGATAACGCGTTGTAAGTATATCTTCTTTCTCAAATAAACGATGTGCAAACCATTCCATCATAAAAGACCGTGTAGAAGGGTCTTGAATAGAGAATTTTTTCATTCCATTAAATGAATTGCTCCCCTTTAACTTAATTCTGAAGGACCATTTATCTCCTTCCAAATGATCAACCCAATCCCCCTTAATCCTCAGCGATACGGGTTGATTTTCTCCATTCACTTTAATGGTTCCATCAAAGTATTTCTTAAGTTCTGAACTAATAATATCCTGCTCTAATGCTTTTTTACGGAAATCGGCTATACTATCCAGTGCTGATTTGGGTATATTAATTCTCAGAATATCTTTCTCTGAAATTTGACTTGGCTTTTTTCGATTGCGAAAACAATCAATAATTAAATCGTCAAAATAAACATCGTTCTCATTGGGATTCCATATATAGACAGACACATATTCATAATTCTGACGCGCAATAAAACTACATTTCAATTGTTCCCAATCACCTTCCTCGTTTACCACATGCTCTCCGCTCTCGTATTGAATATCAGAATTAGAGCCAATTACCAATTTCCCGCTTTCACTGCCTTTTAAACGCCAAACAGAGGCATAAATCACATCCCCTTTTTTGATTGATTTTAATTTATATGTTGGGCCGTATATTCGTTTGGAATTGAGTTTAAAGCCGAAGCTTCCCGTTCTGCTATGCGCATTGGAACGGCAATTGGCATTGGTAAGAAATTCTGAACCTTCTGCAAATTTGGAATCAGAAATCTTTTCGCCACTACATTCCAAATGAAAATGATTCTGAAACTGTTT
>CAJQPH010000099.1 GCA_905480165.1 uncultured Flavobacteriales bacterium | reverse complement strand
GAATTGATGGCAATCTGAATGAATGTAATTCAGGAACACAAACGATTCAAGTTGCTTGGAATGGTGGCATTACACCGTATATAAGTGGTGATACCGAATTTGACTTATTTCAGTACTATATTGGCTATTCTGACAGTTCTGGAGTTCTAATACCGCATGTACCTATTTCGATAGCAGATATAAATGACAACGACAATTTTCACCAACTTTGTTTTTCTACAAGTGATGAAATTGTTAAAATTTCAATGATGGCTAATATGGTCCAAGACCCAAACCAAGACCCAAATTTATACAGCGAAATTGATGTTAGTTCCTGCAATCCATTTACAAGTGTTGAAGAGAACCTTGACGCGAAAAGGTATAAAATTTACCCGAATCCGTTTTCAGGTGAAATTTTTATTGAGAATCTGCTTGGTGATGAATACTTCATCATTTATGACTTTTTTGGGCGAAATATTAGTGAAGGAAAATGTTCAGGAGCCATAAATATGCCTGAAGCGAAATCAGGAATATACTATTTGACCATTCTAAACAATACCAATCAGACAACCTTTAAGTTAATTAAAAGATAACTGCTTACAACAATGTATAAACCCCATGCAATGCACATGAGTTTATACAGAACGTTAAAAACTTTGTTAACGTTCTGTTAATTATTTTTAACAAGAACTATTCTGACGTATTTTAGAGGAAACAAATCAAATCAAAATGAAAAAATTATTTATTTTACCATTGCTTTTCATCGGAGCTATATCGATGAGTGCTAATGCCCAAACTGAAGTAGCAAAAGAAACAGGTTCAAGAATCGAATTCGCAAAAGAGGTTCATGATTACGGAAAAATCAAACATGCAGGTGATCCATATTGCTCGTTTGAATTTAAAAATACCGGAAATGAGCCATTAATCATATCAAATGCTAAAGGATCATGCGGTTGTACTGTTCCTACTTGGCCAAAAGAGCCTATCGCTCCTGGTGCAAGTGGTTCTATCAAAGTAAAATATGATACAAAAAGACCTGGTCCAATTAATAAGAGTGTAACAATTACCTCTAACGCAATCAACACTCCTACTAAAGTTCTAAGAATTAAAGGAGAAGTCGGTCAGGCTCCTAAAAGTGGCGCTCCAGTAAATAACGCAGGTGCACCAGCTAAACAATAAAGATTGAAAGGGTTAATCCTAATTTTAATAGTTCTAAAAACCGCCTTTGTCTTTGGACAAGTGGCGGTTTTTTCTGCGAAGTACAAAACCATCAAATTTCCCAAAACCTCTGAAGGAGAGCTGCTAAGTTTTAGTTATGAAATCAAGAACAAAGGCAAAGCTCCATTAGAATTATATTCATGGGAAGCAGAATGTACCTGCACGGATGTCATATTGCCATCAGATCCTATTTTACCCGGAGAATTTGCCACCATTGATGTTGTATTTGATACCAATGGAAAATACTTTTTTCAAAATCGAATCATATACATCAAAAGTAATTCAAGAAAAAAAAGAGAATTACTGAGATTCAAGGTTTTTGTTGAACCAAAGCCTATAGAAGAAAAGCCTACGCCATAACTTAAGCATCTCCATTTATGAAAATCCGCTTGTTGATTATTCTGTGTTTATCTTATCAAATAATTTGGGGGCAACAGTCCAGTAAAACATTGGACATCCAAGCTCAAATCAATGTATACAAGCACAATATTGATAGTCTCAACTACATCCTTGAAGATCTTCAGCTCAATGATATAAACCAAGAGCTTCAAACTTTTTTTCTTCCGAAAATAGATTCCACTGAAAACCTCATTTCACACAGCGCATTATTTCTTGTATACGATGAACAACATGAGCAAGCCAAATGGGTGCTGCATAAAATATCTACAAATATTTTAGAGGGAAAAGTCAGCCGTACAAATGATTTTAGAATAGACCCTTTGGTAAAATCAGGTTCAGCAGAAGAAAAAGATTATTTTCTAAAAACCAAAAAAGAAAATGGTAAATACGACTATGATGGTTATGGATATGATCGTGGCCATTTGGCTCCCTCAGCCGATTTTCGATGGTCAAAAAAAGCACTTTCTGAATCGTATTTTTATTCCAATATGTCACCACAGTTACCAACCTTTAATAGAGAGCGATGGGCAGAACTCGAAAGCCTCATTCGAGGATATATTTATGATAACAAAAGAGACTTAATTGTTTATACAGGCCCCGTACTGAATAATGATTTGAAAAAGGTATCCAGAAGTGTCAATGGCGTTTCCATACCAGAACAATTCTTCAAAGTTGTTGTCGACTTTAAGGCAAAAATAGCCATTGCTTATTTAATACCACAAGAAAAAAGTGACTATCCTGTTGAATACTATGCAACTACCATCGATGAAATAGAAACACTAACTGGCATCGACTTTTTACATCAGATAGACGATCAAACAGAGACGCTATTAGAGAAGCAAAAAGACATTGCTTTATGGTTGCCTGAAAAACAAAAATCGGACGCTATTCCATTTAAAGAAGGAAGCCTTGGAAAAGGAAAGTTCAATACGGTTCAAGCAAGTATGTTTATTGATTCTGGTGAGAAAAAAGAGATTTGCGGAACCGTAGTCAGTACGCATTTTTCAAAAAACAAACACACTTTTTTGAATCTGGATAAATCTTTTCCGAATCAAATATTTTCGCTCACCATTTGGAATAGCAATCTTCATAATTTCAGCTATCAACCTCATATCGAACTCAAAAAGAAAAAAGTATGTTTTCGTGGAAAAATAACAGACAATAAAGGGGTGCCAACGATGAATATTGAGAATGAAAGAGCCATTAATTTTATGGAATAAGCAAAACTGAAAGTACCTACTTTATCTCTAATTGAATTTAAAAAGCTTGGTGGAAACCGCTCCTTTCTCGCATTCAAAACTGAAAATGTAAGTCCCTTCTTTCATAGCCTCCATACTTCCTTCAAAAACCCAACCATCAATGGTCTGTGTTGCCGATAAATCACAAATGATTTGTTTGCCCCCTAAATCTGAAAGTCCGATGTGATAGTCGTTACAAGAAGCGCCTCTAATTCTCAATCGAATCTCATCAAGCACGGGATTTGGCAACACCTCTATTTCAGGCTGAACGGCAAACTCATTTTCACAAATATTTTTACTTATTAAGCTTACAAAATCATCTGGTGCAACCACTCTAACCCCCTCTTCTAGCATTGACCGAACAAATAATAAACTATCTACAGAATTTGACCAGGCATGAACTGCAACCAATGTATAACCTTCTACAGAATAGGGGTCTTTCAATCCATTATTAAGTTTTTCCGCAAGGCTTTCACAGGTTTCAAAACCGCCCCAAAGATTATATTTTGCTGAAATTACGGGCTTAAGGGCATAGCAATCCATTTTTCCTTTCATTTTGCTGTAATCAGAATAATCATAATAGAACAAACCATTAACACTTGGCTGCTTTAAATAAGGATAAAACACAGAATCATGATAACTGTTGCCCAAAATATTTACAATGTTCAGGTCCGACTTTTCCATGTATGCATCCATGAGTTCACAAGAAGCCTCGAGTTCAGGAAAAAGTTCAGGAAAATGATAAGTATGACCCGATGGACCCGCAATGAAATAATCTTTACCCGCTGATGTCGATTCTGCCATTTCATAAATCTTAGACATAACCGTTGGTGCAATTTCACAAAGCGCTGGAGGTACCGTCCATCCAATATCCATTAATCCGCGATTCTCACTGCCAAACCACCGGCTATCCTCTGCGAATAAATTCAGCATCCATTGAACATTGTCACCATCCGACATTAAAAAACATACGGTATGGGTATTTTCTAGCGTATTAGGCTCATCCGATGAAACATATTGATTGGTTTCCGCATTAAAATTGGTTAAAGTGGATAAATTAAAACCCCAATCCGCAGGATGAACTCCTATGGAATATTGTGAAGCTTTTGCAATCGTTTGGTACTCATCATCTCCCCACCCATTTAAAATTGAATTCGGAGCCATTCTTGAGAATGCATTTTCTGTAGTTGAGCTGTGAATATCATCGTAAAAATGCAGAGCATTTGCCAATATGGAGTAATCACCTAAAAACAGTGATTTATCTTCCCGCTGATAGGTGACGATCATATCACTAAGAAGGTCACTATAATTGTCTAAAACCCATTGCTCGTCGCGTTCACGAACATCCATAAGTTGGGTATACCCATTATCCTCCACCAGCTGCTGAAGACTCGGTGTAACCGCAATCGCATTTAATGGCCCACACAATGAGTTGGCTACATTGCTTGAATTGTCATTTAAATTACATAGAATATATGCTTCAACATTATCGGGAACAAGCGATAAAACTGATTCAATATCACCATCCATTTCACTTGACACAAATACACCGTAATTGTCTGCCAAATCCTGAATCCATATTGCACTACCACTCCCTTTATCTCTATATATTTTCGGTTCGGTTTTCGCGCACAATCCCTGAACACTTTGCAGTAACAGAAGCTCTTCCTGAGAAAATAATTCATCATTAAATACAAAAAGGGTATCGGGCTGTGATGACTTTGGGTATGGACTGTTCTCTACTCTATTTAAGGGTGATTGAGCTATTGAGTTTAAACCAATAAGCCAAAAAGTAAAAAAAATGAGTTGTTTCATGTTAAATTCCTTTTCTAAAATTAAGAGTCGTTTTTTAATATTTCACCCATGTGCAAGAAATAATTACTATAAGATTTCTGAATACATTCTTCGTTATCAATAATAATATCATTTTTAGAAATGGTTGCAGCGCATATTGCAGCCATTGCCATTCGGTGATCGTTATATGTTTTTACTTTTCCGCCGCGAACTGAAGACCTTCCAAATATGAACAAGGTATCTTCCTCTAATTGGTATTGGACTCCAAAAACATCAAGCATTTCGCATATACTCTGCGAGCGATTACTTTCTTTATTCATCAAGCGATGTGTTCCTTTTAATGATGAACACCCATTAGCTCCACAAGCCAAAACACTTAAAACTGGAAACAAATCAGGAGCATCGGTTAAATCTACCTGAAATGGGTTTTTAGAGGCGCAAGTGACGTTGATTTCACCATTAGAATCGAATTCTGTTTTTGCACCAAAGCGACTCAGTACTTCGAGGATGATCTTATCTGCTTGAGTAGAATTTAAATAGAGACCCGAAATACTCACCCTCCCGCTCAAGGCTGCACCAACAAAATGAAAAGCCATATTGCTCCAATCTCCCTCCAAAGCTATTTTATTGACTCCCAATTTTTGATTTCCTCGGATTTGGAAAATGGAATCTGTCTTTTTAATAATTTCTCCGTTAAATTCTTGCAACACAGCCATGGTCATTTCTAGATAAGGCCTGCTTGTAGGGTTTGAAACTCGAATTTCAGTCGGGCCTTTAAGAAAGGGACTCAGCATAAGTAATCCTGAAATAAATTGTGATCCCCCTGAACCATCAATATTTATAATCGAATTCATGTTTTGACTACGAGAAATAGTAAAGGGTAAACCATTTTTATTAGAATCCACATGGAATCCAATACGCCTTAACGAGTCAATAAGTCCTTGATGATTTCTGGAAAGAATCGTCTTGTGGCCTTTTATCCTGTATTCATCTAAAAAAGCGGACAAGACCGTGGACCATACCCTTAGAGCGAACCCCGACTCTCCAATCGAGAAAGTTGTATCAGTCATTGAGCGAATTGAAATGGGTGTAGACATTGTTGTGCCAGATTCCATTTCAGTGAAAGTACAGCCTAACTGCCTACATACATTCATCACGTTCTTTACGTCGGAACCAACCTCTGACTCGAATAAATGCTCTATAAATAAATCTGATTTTGATAAGGCTCCTAAAATCAATATCCGTTGGGCATGACTTTTAGAACTGCAGGATTCCAAGCAACCGAAATATTGATATGAACTAATCCTCCTCATCCGGATTTAAAAATATTTTGGACTGTTTCACAATGGATTCTTGATGAATTAGTTTAAATAGCTGTGAAGCAAATTCTTCAGATAAGTTTACATCTAAAGCGTTATTTACGTTGTCCATAAATGCTTTTTCCCAGATTGATTTCTGGAAAATGATCCTATTTAAATCCTTTTTGTAAGAACCGATTTGTTCAGAAATATCCATCCTTTTCTTTAATAAATCGATGAGGTTTCGATCAATTTCATTTAATTCTAACCTAAACTCTCTAAGTTGATCATCCATGAATTCACCACGGCTTCTTAGCTTTAATTTTTCCAACAACTCGAATAATTCCTTTGGACTTATTTGTTGTTTTGAATCCGTAAGGGCTTTATCAGGGTTACAGTGGGTTTCAATCATCAAACCATCATAATGTAAATCCATCGCTTTTTGGGAAATATCAAAAATCAAATGTCGACGTCCTGAAATGTGAGAAGGATCGCACAATAAAGGCATATTGGGAAGTTCTTTTTTGAGGTCCAGTGCAATTTGCCAATTGGGATTATTTCGATATCGTTGTTTTTCATAAACCGAAAACCCTCTATGAATAACAGAAATATCACGTATTCCATTATTCTGAAAACGTTCGACTGCCCCAATCCATAATTTCAAATCTGGATTGGTTGGGTTTTTAATCATTACAGGAATATCAACACCCTTTAAAGATTCTGAAATTTCTTGGACCGTAAAAGGATTGGCTGTTGACCTTGCGCCCACCCAAACCATATCAAATCCTTTTTTTAAAACGGCCTCTACATGCTCGGGATTGGCAACTTCAGTACAGATTTTTAAACCATATTTATCTCGAGCTTCAAGCATCCAGTCCAAAGCCACATTACCCGCTCCTTCGAATGCCCCTGGGCGAGTCCTTGGCTTCCATATTCCCGATCGAAAAAAATCGATTCTACCTGAGACCAATTGCTTTGCCGTTGAAAGCACCTGTTCTCTGGATTCGGCGCTGCATGGGCCTGCTATTATTTTAGGTGTTACTTGCATTAATTATGAAACAAAACAGCATGATTAAAGTTTATGCTTATTATTTGGCATAATTCACTGCCCTCTTCTCTCTGATCACCGTAATTCGAACCTGACCAGGATAGGTCATTTCCGTTTGTATTTTTTCTGAAATTTGAAAAGATAATTCTTCAGCTTTACTGTCTGAAACTTTATCCGCTTCAACCATAACTCTCAATTCTCTTCCTGCTTGAATCGCGTATGAACTGGCAACTCCATCAAATGCCATAGCCAAACCTTCTAGGTCTTTAATACGTTTTACATAAGCCTCTACAATTTCTCGTCTTGCTCCAGGTCTTGCTCCAGATACAGCATCACAAACCTGAACAATTGGAGAGATCAGTGTCGTCATTTCAATTTCGTCATGATGAGCACCGATAGCATTTAAAATATCCGGTTTCTCACCAAACTTTTCTGCCATTTTCATACCTAAAATAGCATGAGGTAATTCTGGCTCTTCATCTGGCACCTTTCCAATATCATGTAAAAGTCCTGCTCGTTTTGCAATTTTTGGATTCAATCCCATTTCTGATGCCATAGTTGCACATAAATTTGCAACCTCCCTTGAATGTTGTAAAAGGTTTTGACCATATGATGAACGATATTTCATTCGACCAACCATTTTCATGAGTTCTGGATGTAATCCATGAATTTGTAAATCAATACATGTTCTCTTGCCTGTTTCAGCGATCTCTTCATCCAACTGCTTCTTTGTTTTAGCTACAATTTCTTCAATTCTCGCCGGATGTATTCTTCCGTCAGTAACAAGTTGATGGAGAGAAAGTCTCGCAATCTCCCTTCTTATAGGATCAAAGCAAGACAGCATAATGGCTTCGGGGGTATCGTCTACAATAATTTCCACACCTGTTGCTGCCTCAAGCGCACGAATGTTTCGTCCCTCTCTCCCAATTATTCTTCCTTTAACCTCATCTGAATCAATATTAAAAACAGAAACTGCATTTTCAATAGCTTGTTCTGTAGCCACTCTTTGAATGCACTGTATTACAATTTTTCTTGCTTCTTTATTTCCGTTCAGCTTGGCTTCCTCCGTTATTTCTTTGATTTCGGCCATTGCCGCTGTACGTGCTTCATCTTTCAAAGCTTCCATCAATAACTTTTTGGCCTCTTCAGCAGGCATTCCGCTAATTTTGGACAATTCGTTTACTCTTTTTTCTTGGGTTTTATCGACCTCTTTCATTCGAATCTCTAAGCCCTTATATTTGGCGTCAAAATCAGCATTTGTTTTTTCCAATTGCCTTTCTTTTCTACCTATATCTGAAAGTTTATTTTCGAGCTTATTTTCCTTTGCCTTTACCCGATCTTCTGAAGATTGAATTCGACGGTCACGCTCTTTAATTTTAGACTCGTGCTCTTCTTTTAACTTTAAAAACCGTTCTTTGGCTTGAAGTATTCTTTCTTTTTTAATGTTTTCTGCCTTTGCTTCGGCATCCTTTAAAATCTTTTGAGACTTGTTTTTTAAAGCGACTTTCTGTATAATAACTGCTCCAGCTGCTCCAGATATTAAACCTACTATAATAAATATTATTTCCATGGTCATTCAATAGTTATAAATTAATTAAATGTACCTGCTATGCGAATAAAACTGAATAACTATATATCCAATTTTTGAGATAAATCTGAAAGAGCTTTTTCAATACTGTCCATATCATCCGATGATGAAACGTCGTTTCCTCCTTTATTTGAGTCACTTTTCATAACCAATTGCAAAGCCGTCATAGCAATCAAATCCTGAGGGTCTTTGACAGCGTAACTTTTTTTTAATTTCTCAATGGAACGATTGATATCTGAGACCGCATCCAAAACACCATCCTTTTCTTCTTCATTGATGTTCAATGGATATGTTCTTCCTGCTATGGTCACTTTTAAGGAAACTTTTCCCATGTTATCGTTTTAATTGGTCTATGCAGTTTTCTATTTCTCTAACTAATTGATCTATCTCTTGATTCCTTTCTTTAGAAGAATCAGTTGAAGCATCATTGGCACTTAATAAAGTTGACTGTGACTGTTCTAATTTTGCGTTTTGTGTTTTGAATTCATTCAAGTTTTCATCACACTCAGCAAGCTTAGCTTGTAATTCTTTGTTACTTGTTAACAAAGTTTCATTTTCATTCTTTAGCGCCGACAACTGCTGAATGAGTTTTGAAGCCTTTTCAGAAATTGAATTTATATGAAGATGAATTTTTTGATTCATTACAATCAACTTTCTAACAAAGTTAATATTGTCAAGATAAAGAATACAGAAATTACAAATTATTTTTTTTTAAACGCCTATTGATGAACAGATAGCTCAAGTCAGCCCACTTTAAATTCTTTAATATACAAGGGTTTAGTGTAAGCCAAATCTTCAAAGTCACTATTGCGGAATTTGGAAATAGAGATGTTTAATTGTCCTTTAGCACTCAGTTTAATATCATTGTTTATGGTAACATCTCTTCCAGCCCAAATTCCTGAAAGCTTAGCTGCGCCATCTCCAAAACAGACAAATGGCTCAAAATCTGTAAATGTTGATTCGTCAATAATGGTTGCCTCTGTATCAGACATAACAGTTTCTTCTGATGATATGATTTTAGAATATACCTCCATTCTTCTTGCGTCTAGCACTGCACATAAGTTTTGATCTGGTTGAACTATCCTTCCTAAGGCCAATAAACTGTCCAACGTTTCTACGGTAATTAATGGGATTTTCAATCCGAAACACAATCCTTTAGCTACCGCAAGACCTATTCTCAATCCGGTATAAGATCCTGGACCAATAGAAACGGATATCGCATCTAAATCTTTGAGTGATTTATTGCAATCCTGAAGTAATTCATTGATAAATATAGTTAGGTATTCACCATGAATATATTCAGAAGGTTCTTTATCTAAAGAATCTAAAAGAGTCCCAGAGTCAGACAATGCTACAGAACAAATTTTTGTAGCCGTTTCAATATGTAGGATAAGCTCACTCAGGAATCTCAAATTTAAAACCAACACCGTGAAGATTTGAGATGATTATTCGAGAATCATCTTTAAAATACTTTCTCAATTTGGTAATGAAAACATCCAAGCTTCGACCGACAAAATAATCATCTTGCCCCCACACTGCTTTCAAAATAATTTCTCTTGTAATGACCTGGTTTTTGTACTTATATAAAAGATTTAAAATTTGAGCTTCTTTTTTGGTCAACACTTTTTTAGAATCGTTTCGCGTTAAAGTTTGATTTTCAAGGTCATATTCAAAGTCACCAATCATGACCTTTTTTGGAGGGGCTTCAAACGTATCTAATTTTACCCGCTTCAATAATGATTTTACCCTGAGCTGAAGTTCTTCAACACTGAAGGGCTTTGTGAGATAGTCGTCCCCACCAGATTCAAACCCCATGATTTTATCTTCAGTCATGGACTTGGCTGTTAAAAAAAGAATAGGAACCTCCGTGTTCGTCTTGCGAATGTCCTTTGCCACTGAAAACCCATCAAGTTTAGGAAGCATCACATCTAATATGCACAAATGAAAAACGCTTGAATTAAACTTTACTAGCCCTTCCGCTCCATCATCTGCTATGGTAACAGCATATCCGTTTGTCTGCAGATGATCAGAAATAACCATTCCCAAGTTAATGTCATCTTCCACTAATAAAACTTTGATTTTCATAAATCTAAATTACAAAAAAAGAGCCCAAAAAAGATGAGCTCCTTTACTAAATTAACCTAACCTACCGTTCACTAAATTTAAGAAAAATATCACTTTTCATGAGGGTTGTAGATGATATGTTTTAAACATCTTATTCACAATTTATTGGTGTTGCATTTGGGAATAAGTTACCTTTAGTCTCTATATTTGGGATATGTCAAAGTATAAAATATTAATTGTTGACGATGATGAAGATATACGTCATTTGTTAAAATACAATTTAGACAAGGAAGGTTTTACCACGAATCTTGCCTCAAACGGTTTTGAATGTCTTGAAATTATTAAAAACTACCATCCTGATCTGATTTTACTTGATGTTATGATGCCAAATATGGATGGAATAGAGGTTTGTGAGAAAATTAAATCTGACCCCACCAATAAAAACATATTTATTTGTTTTTTAACCGCTAGAAATGAAGACTACAGTCAAATTGCAGGTTTAGAAGCTGGTGCAGACGATTATGTGGCGAAGCCAATAAAGCCCAAATTACTTATTAGTCGAATAAATGCCATCTTAAGAAGAAGAGAGATGGATTTACCCAATCCCGATCAATCGGGAATTCAAATTAATCGAGAAAAATATGTTGTTGTCAAGAACGGACAAGAAATCCAACTTCCTAAAAAAGAGTTTGAATTGCTGTCCCTTCTCTTTTCTAAACCAAATTATGTGTTTCGACGTGAAGAAATACTTAATCACGTTTGGGGTACTGAGATTGTTGTTGGCGATCGAACCATTGATGTGCATATTAGAAAGTTGAGAGAAAAACTCGGAGACCATAACATAGCAACCGTTAAGGGTATTGGGTATAAATTTATTACATAAAAAAAGCACCAAGATCTTGGTGCTTTTTGTTCAGATAAGAGTTAAAATATCTTTAGAGTTATAGTAGTTTGATATATAGACGCCATTCTTTTTAATAAAGTTGCATCAATAAAAAAAAGCACCAAGATCTTGGTGCTTTTGTTCAGATAAGAGTTAAAATATCTTTAG
>CAJQPH010000098.1 GCA_905480165.1 uncultured Flavobacteriales bacterium | reverse complement strand
ATGAACTCCAAAGAAGCGCAAAAATAATAAAAAATCTTTTCATGTAAAGCCTATTGATTTAAGTTATAAGTTCCTATTTATTTTTCCATTATACCCGAGGTAGCAAATTTTGTCAAGAACTTTTTTTCTAAGCTAAGAAGGAACCTCTAGATTAACATATATCCCATCAACACTATATTCTCTATTATCACCTTCTACAGGACTGCTTCCTCTTATTTTTCCATAGTTTCTTGCTGAGTTGTTTGAGTCTTCGTTTGCAAAAATTGCAGACAAGCTTGTAATACCGTGTTCTGCCCAAAAGGCTAATTCTGCTGCGTTATAATCGGGGTCGTAGAGCCAAGATTTACTATTGTTTGCATTTCGAGCGGTTAGTCCAAGATACCACTCTAGATGAGTACCATTTAAAATTCCTGTATTTACCATTAAAGTACCGCTTTCATCTGAAATTTTCCAATTAAAGGCAGGAGGCCCTGCTTTTATATATTTCATGTACTTTGCTTTAAAAAAGCCTCTCTTTTCATTCTCAGCCAGTTCTGCAGCGTCTTCAAAGTCAAAGTTATTGTCTAAAATATCTTTTGTCTCATTATAGCATTTAAAGAAGTCTTCTGCATTATATTCTATTATTTTTTCAAAAGTGTATATCATTATTCATTTACTCTTACAATCATTACAAAGTTTTCTGTCGGAGCTGCGTTATAGTAAAAGCCCGACCCGTTATCCTGCATTAAATCTTCATAGTCATATGTTACTGTAGTACCATTTACATATGAATTACCATTACCATTTGCATAAATGGTAATCTCTTCGGTACTGTCATTAAAATGAGCATAGGCACCAACATTATTCATTACATCTTCAGGGCCTGGAGACCCTCCAAGTTCAAAACCTCCAAAAATTATTGCAAGGTCTTTATAAACTACACCGGGTAAAAGAACGTATAAATTATTAAAACTTCCCGCACCTGAAGGATTTTTATACTGAACAGTATCTCCAAAAGGTAATGCAAAAGCAGCTTCTACAGTAATAACATTAGGAGTTTCGCTGCTGAAAACTACATCTCCGTTCGTATCGTAACACTCAAAACCATATCCACTTGTTGAAGGGCTGGTGATTTGGGTACTTATACCTTTTGCAGTAAATCTTTTATGCCCTCTTGCAACTCCCCAAGAGTAGTGACGACTGTCCTGTCCGAACATTTTCCAGTCGTTAGTAACTGCGCCCCCGCCACCTGGCACAAAACTTCTTATAATAGTGGATGCAACTACTCCAGACTCATTATCTTGAGGGCGAGCAAAGAACAGCTCTCCGGCTCCAGGTGTGGGAAGAGCTACTCCATCACTGCTTGTATTTGTATAAGAACTAGTTCTTCTTAGAACAGAGTAAGGCTCTTCTGTTGTGAAAAGTACTTCTCCATTTTTATTCGTTAATTCAAAACCATATGCCATCAGACTACCCCTGTTTCACTACTACATAAGACATATAGTAGGAATGATTTGATGAAGTGAAAGTATTAATAAAAGTTTTTACACTAAAAGACCCAGAAGATTTAGTAACTTCTCGTAGTACTACCCCGTCTGCCTCACCTCCTTGACCAGGTTTTGTATATACAAACACTGACCATATATCACTGTTTGTCATTCCTGTAATATTTTGAGTTACAGTTTTTTCTGTGCTATCTGCGTGGTTTTGAAAATGTAAGTTTCCAGAATCTACGAAACGTGCTGATCTATCATTTATATTTAGTAGTTTATTGCCGGAAGAATTAAAGAACGCCATTCCGTAAGTGGCATCAGTGTTTGAAGTGGGTCCAATTGTCCACTTTGTCATTGTATATTGACCATCTCCCTGCATTCCATAAATTTGAACGAGTTTCTTAAAGTCAAGAGCAGCGGGAGATTTGGCTCGAACAGTAACGGTATCTCCGTTTGCAGCCTGGACTCCTAGGTGCTCTCCATTAAAGGCTCTTCCTGAGTAAGATCCACTACCTACTTTCACTTCTGCGCCTCCCATAGCAAAATAAAATGCCTTTTTGCCGGAGGCTAACCCAGATACTGTAAAACTAGTGTAATAATAGGTATCTAGTGCGCTTGACGCTGTTGTTCTATCCGCAGGTGCGGTAGGTAGTCCGTCTCCAGATATTTTGAAAGGCATTCTACAGTGACTACCTAAAAAAGCTGTAAAGGTTGCTTCTACAGTATTGTTTCCTGTGGTTATACCTTGAACGGTGGCAGTATAAGTATTTCCTGGCGCTAGTAGACTTATGCCCCAGCTTGTGTCGGGGTCAAAGAATTGAAAAAACTGAGGCCTGCCCATAGCAGACTGTCTTTCGTCTGTATCGAGTATAAGGGGCCTTACTTGAACTTGGGTTCCGTTAGTCGATACAATTTTTAAACTTAGAGTGTCTCCGTTCCCGATTGATAGAGGACTAGAATCTGTGGGAGCATATTGAGTATGAGCCTGATTACTGTTTGATATAGGACTGTTAATATTCGGAGGTGCCAAAAGAGCAATATTAGACCCCGAGCCTTTAGGTCCTGCCGAAGTACTCAGCTGTAAATAATAAGTAGCCATTCAGTTACACCCAGAC
>CAJQPH010000097.1 GCA_905480165.1 uncultured Flavobacteriales bacterium | reverse complement strand
AGTCTCCGAAAGACCCATGAGAAAAATTCCTCACTCTTTTTCCTGTCTTACGATTGATCATATGCACTCCATTTCTATTATCAGTAATGTATGCGTCTCGATAATTATCTCCATTAGAACCGATTATAAGGTAAGAGGGGGATAATGAAATATTTGTCCGAAAAGTGGTTTTACCAATTTCAGTTTCCCAGATTTCTGAAGAGGAAACTTTAGTGCTTTCTTTTGATTCGGATTTAACAAAAGACAGGATTAATAAAAGTATGGGTACACTCACTAGATACATCTTATTCATAACTCAATTTTTAAAATATTTAACGAAACTCACTTACTATTGAAATGAGTATTCAAAAATTAGTTACAAAAAAAGGCGACCGAAGCCGCCTTTGCATTATGTATATTAAAAATCAGATGTTTTCAATAACCATAGCAGAAGCTCCCCCTCCTCCATTACAAATTCCAGCACCACCTAGCTTTCCTCCATTTTGTTTTAAAACATGGATTAAGGTTACCAAAATTCTAGACCCTGAGTTTCCAAGCGGATGACCTAGCGCAACTGCACCACCATTTACATCTACTTTTGCTGAATCCAACCCCAATAATTTTGTGTTGGCAATTCCTACCACAGAGAATGCTTGATTTAATTCCCAATAATCGATATCAGAAACCTGTAAATTGGCTTTTGACAATGCCTTAGGAACAGCTTTAGAAGGCGCAGTAGTAAACCACTCTGGCTCATGTGCCGCATCCGCATATGAAACTATTTTTGCAATAGGAGTTAATCCATTCTTTTCGACAGCTTCCTCTGATGCCAATACAAGACATGATGCACCATCATTTAGAGTTGATGCATTAGCAGCCGTTATGGTTCCTTCTTTATCAAAAGCTGGACGTAAATTGGGAATCTTATCTAAGAATACATTTTTAAATTCCTCATCCTGATCCACAATCTTTGGCTCTCCTTTTCTTTGAGGAACTGACACAGAAACTACTTCATCAGAAAATTTTCCATTTTCCCACGCTGCAGCCGCTCTTTTATATGATTCGATGGCAAAGTTATCCTGATCCTCTCTGGTTATATTATGCTCTTTGGCACAAAGCTCAGCACAATTACCCATCGGCACTTTATTATAAACATCAAGTAACCCATCTTTTGTAATACCATCTAGCATTTGGATATTTCCAAATTTTGTTCCTGAACGCCCCATCATATAATGTGGGGTCATCGACATGTTTTCCATTCCTCCTGCAACAACAATATCATTGTCTCCCGTTAAAATTGATTGTGCTGCAAGCGAAACAGACTTCATTCCTGAAGCACAAACCTTATTTATAGTTGTACAAGGCACATCATTTCCAATTCCAGCACCTATAGCTGCTTGTCTTGCTGGTGCCTGACCTACCCCAGCTTGTAAAACATTACCCATAAAGACTTCATCAACTACAGATGCAGAAACATTCCCTTTTGATAAAGCTCCTTTTATTGCAACAGATCCCAATTGACTTGCAGAGACTTTAGATAAACCTCCCATAAAAGACCCCATTGGAGTTCTTACAGCAGAAACGATATAAACGACTTTTGACATATTTGTTATTTTTTGGATTACGAAGATATGAAATTGAATCCTAACTGATACAGAGACAATATTCTATTTTCTTGAAATATTTTATTTTAATATCAATTTTGTGTCTAATTTTAGACCAATGAATTTCAATCTAGATTATTCAGCCTGGTGGCTTGTTGTGATTGCCTTGATTTCTTTTGGACTCACTTTTATTTCCTATTCAAATAAAACTGGATTTCGTGAATTATCTGTTACAATCAGAGGGCTGATGATATCATTTAGATTCTTCTCTTTATTTATGCTTGGATTTTTATTGTTAGGAATTCTATTCAACACAAGTAAAGAACGAATTGAAAACCCCATCTTTTTTGTGGTTACAGACAACTCCAAGTCGATGCTTAATTACAAAGACAGCAATCGTGTATTAGAACAGGTTAATAATCTTAAAAGCAAACTAAAAAAAGACTTCGGAAAGAAACTCGTCATTAAAGAAATTTCAATTGGCTCTAAATTGAAAACTGATGAGGCCATTAGTTTTACGGAATCAAACTCAAATCTTGAAAAAGCATTTGAATACATCAACACTGAATATTACAACAGGAATATTGGTGGAATTGCTTTTATTTCGGATGGTAATTTTAATGTTGGCGCAAACCCCATTTACAATGCTGAAAGAATTAAACTTTCTCCCGTATTTTCATTTGCTGTAGGTGATTCTATTCAAAAAAGAGACCATCTGATTCGCAATATTTTTCATAATAACATTGCTTTTTATAAGAATAAATTTCCAGTAGAAATAGACATCTCCTCATACAAGTTTAAAGATGAAGAGGTCAAAGTAAGCGTAGAGCTAAATGGCAAAATCATTGATTCAAAAAAAATTCAATACCATGGAGATGAACAAGATTTTAAAAAGGTCATTTTTAATCTGCCTGCAGAAAAGATTGGATTTCAAACCTACTCTATTCATCTAGAGGAAAAGGAGAATGAGGTTTCTCTACAAAACAATCATAAAAACTTCTATGTCGAGGTATTGGATTCACGGAGCAAGGTTTTGATTCTCTCAGAATCTCCACACCCCGACATTTCTGCTCTTCAATCTGTCTTGTCAAAAGATGACAACCTTGAGATTGAATACAAAACATTTGAAACCTGGGATAAAAAAATAAACCAAATCAATCTTTTGATTTGTCATAACCCTACTTCTCAATTTGAGGGTGAACTTTTTGATCTATTCAAAAAAAATAAGATACCCGTTTTGTATATCTTAGGAACCAAAACAAAACCTTCTTTTTATTCGAACATCGGCATTGAGTTTACAGCTAGAACAGCGAATCAAATGGATGAGTTTCAGGGCTCGTATTATAAGGGGTTTTCCCTTTTTGAAGCAGATAAAAACCTAAAAGAATCATTAAGCTACTACCCTCCACTAACGGGTAAATATGGCGAATTCACAATACCAACAGGAGCATCTGTGTTTTTGCAGCAGCGAATAGGCCCCGTAACTAAAAATACTCCAATGTTTTTCTTTTCATCTTCTCAAGAAATGTCTTTTGGAGCCATTATGGGAGAAGGAATTTGGCGATGGAAATTCAATGAATACCAAAGAACAAAAAATCACGATGTTTTTAATCGTATTTTTTCAAAATCAATTCAATATCTAACTTTAAGAAAAAGAGGCAGTGGATTAAATGTTATAATACCCAGAAAGCTAAACAAAGACGAGGACTTGGTAATCAATGCTAATTTTTACAACAGTGCCATGGAGGCAATTACGACTCCTGAAATTGCGCTAGAAATTTCAGCTGAGGATGGAAAAAAATATCAATCTCAATTTGCGATCAACGGAAGTGGTTACCAGGCAAAACTAGGACAACTAAAACCCGGTAAATACCAATGGATTGCTGAAACCAAATTTGGTGGAAAAAGCTATAATCAAAAAGGAAGCTTTTTTGTTGAAGACATAGACAATGAAAAAAGTGAGTCCGTTGCTAATCACAGTGTTCTAAAACAACTCTCTAAGCAGTCCAATGGTGTCTTTTACAATCTCAATAATGCAAAGCCATTTTACAATGAACTCAGCACTAGGAAAGATATTAACACGGTCTCTTATCAAGAAAAATCTTCTATGAATCTGATTGACCTCTGGTGGTATTTACTTATTATAGCTATTCTCTTGATTGGAGAATGGTTTATGAAAAGGTTTTACGGCCTGAGCTAGATCTAACCTCCATTCGGACAAATAAATGTTGAAGTGATTTCAGCGTTTTCGGGAATTGCATTAAATCCACCGATAACATCCTTAATGTCATTCACCCCATTCCTTTTCAATATAGAAGCAGCGATCATACTCCTATATCCACCTGCACAATGCAATAAAAATGGAGTTTCGGGATACGCATTGATGTTGTCATTTATAAAATCCAAAGGAAGTAAAACAGCATCGTTAATATGTGAAGCTTCATACTCCCCTGGCTTTCTCACATCTACAATTCTTATAGACGAGATATCCAACTCCAACAAATCATTAACATGAATGCGATTTACAGACTCTATACTTTCGTTGTTTTCTAACCACTCTTGGAAACCACCATTTAAATATCCAATAACTTGATCAAATCCGACCCTAGAAAGCCTTCGAACGGTTTCCTCCTCTTTATCTATTGGAGTAATCAAAACAAGCTTCTGTTTTATATCAGGGATTACCGCACCTACCCAAGGTGCAAATTGACCTTCAAGACCGATAAATAAACTTCCCGGAATATGACCTTTAGCAAAATCACTTGCCGTTCTTGTATCTAAAACCAAAACATCTTATCTTCTAAATGACTATTAAAAGATTGTAGATTCAAAGGAGTCAAGCCTCTATTGATTACCTCATCAATATTATCATATCCAGATTTATTTAAAGCCACGTTTAATCCAAAATAACCGGGAGGTGGAAGCAAACCATCAATCAACTGATTTACAAAATCAATTTTGCTCAGTTTAGAATCAAAAGCATAATTGCTTTTTTTCTGCTCGCCCAGTGTGCTGAAAGTTTCTTTTGACATATTCTTTCCACAAGCACTCCCAGCTCCATGTCCAGGATAAACGATTAAGTCATCGTCTAATGGCAATACTTTTGTCCTCAAAGATTCGAATAACATACCTGCCAAATCTTCTTTGCTCATATCAGCTGACTTTTGAGCCAAGTCAGGCCTTCCTACATCTCCAATAAACAGTGTGTCGCCTGTGAACAAAGCCAATTGTTTATCTTTAGAATCCTTCAAAAGGTAACAAGTTGATTCCATCGTATGTCCAGGCGTATGAATTACTGTAATTGTAAGTGCACCTATATTAAAAACCTCACCATCTGTAGCTGAGTGAAATGCAAAAGTGGGTTTTGCCTCAGGACCAAAAACAATTTGAGCACCTGTGCCTTTAGACAAATCTAGATGTCCGCTGACAAAATCAGCATGGAAATGTGTTTCAAAAATATATTTGATCTCAGCACCATCATTTTTTGCTCTATCGATGTATGGAAATGTTTCTCTTAAAGGGTCAATTACCGCAACCTCTCCCTCAGACTCTATGTAGTATGCACCCTGTGCAAGACATTTGGTATAAATTTGTTCAATTTTCATAAGGCGTCAAAATTAAAAAAAAATCACTCTAAAGAATGTACTAATCTTCCATCAATATATGTTTTCCATGAAAAGTTACTCATAAAAGAAGGCTTCCTATTTAAGG
>CAJQPH010000096.1 GCA_905480165.1 uncultured Flavobacteriales bacterium | reverse complement strand
TCTGAGAATGATATTGGAAAGCACTAAATAAAATAATAAAGAATGTAAAGAATGTTTTCATTTTTCGAATGTATTAAAAACAAAAAAGGCTGCCAATAGCAGCCTTTTGAATAGTAAATAAAATTAGTTGATGCCGTGCATCCATTTTTTGATTGGTTTTCCAATTAAAAACAAAAGGAAACCACAAGCAATAGCAATAAAACCAAGTAGTTTGAAAACACTAAGTCCTTTATTTAATGACTCACTTCGTATCGCATTTATTACAGCGGTACCCGGCGTGTTTTTAGATAATTTCGCCAATTCCCCTTCAGAAATTGTGTCGGATGTTACTGCTTTATCGCTGTAGGATATAAATTCAACTTTTGCCGCTTTAAGCATTTTCTCTTTTTTTGTGCCTTTGTAATTTTTCGCTTCATCTAAGGATTCTTTGATATATACCGTTGATTTGGCATAATCTTTATCACTCTTAATATTTAAATCTGCAATAAAACTAGAATCAGTAAGCACATCCTCAACAGAAGCGTCCTCAAGTTTGTCTTTATACTTATCAGAAATTAATAAAGCCTTGATGTCTTCATCCATTTTTGCTTTTTTGAATGATTCGCTTTCGACGATGGTTTTTTCATTTACAGTTGTGAGCTTTGCAATGTGCTTACCACCTTGGTGAGCAAGAGAAGAGGACAACAACCATATACCCATTAAAAACCCAACCATGTGACGTGGCGAAAGTTTAGTTACCAAAGACAATCCAACAGGTGACAAGGTGAGTTCACCAATCGTATGTAAAAGGTATAAAAACACCATAAATATTGCAGGTATCATTCCTGCGGAAGCAGAAGATCCACCAAGATTCAAGGCTAAAAACCCTAAACCCAAAAGAACCAAACCAAATCCAAATTTGTACGGAGCAGCAGGTTCCTTATTCAAGTTCGATAGCTTAATCCACAACCAAGAAAAGATGGGGGCAAATATCATAATAAAGAAAGGGTTAAATGATTGAAAGAAAGTGGTCTTAATTTCAAATCCAAATAAAGTACGGTCTACATTACGTGCGGTAAATAAACTCAATGCCGAGCCAGCCAATTCAAAGAAGGTCCAAAATACAGTAGTGAAAAATAATAATACGGCAATAACCCAAATTCTTTGCTTCGCGATCTTCTCCATTTTACTGGCTTCGTACAATAGATATCCGATGACCATGGTTGCTAGAATCACTAAGATCAAGTCTACAATATCATTGTACACAATCAATGTAGAGGCCAATACAATCATTATTACAGTTGCAACAACTGGAAACATTTTATTCGATATGCCTGGTATAATGGGTTTTTCCATTACCACGTCAGGTCCCATACCTACGTCATTATAAACACCTTGTTTTTGTCCCCAAAGGAATACAAGATAACCAACAGCCATTCCTACACCAGCTGCAAGAAAACCGTATTGCCAACCTTCGTTTTCACCAATGGCACCACAAGTTAATGGAGCAAGAAAGGCTCCCATGTTTATTCCCATATAGAATAGTGTAAAAGCACCGTCTCTTCTTTTATCACCTTCTTCATAAAATCGACCAATCATACTTGATATGTTTGGCTTGAAAAAACCATTACCAACGACCAATACCGCCAATCCGATATAAAACATGGTTTCATTTTCATTCCCTCCAAGGAATAATGTGAATTGCCCAATGGCCATCAAAATGGCACCCCAAACAATGGCTTTTCTAAATCCAACCAGTTTATCCGCGAAGAATCCCCCAACAAGAGGTGTGAGGTAAACCAAGGCACCATATGCACCATAAATACCGTAGGCTTTGGCGTCATCAAAGGCAAATCCTCCATCCATGATATCTGCAGTCATATATAAGATGAGTAGCGCACGCATACCGTAGTAGCTAAAACGCTCCCATAGTTCAACCATAAATAGGGTGAATAAAGCTTTTGGATGTATTTTTCGGTTTGAAAAGATTACAAAACCTACCCAAGCTGCAACTCCAACCCAGGCCCATAACATTAATTGATAATCCGGATTCATTATTTATTTTTTAAGTTTAAGGGTCGAATTTACTAAAAAAATGTCGCTTAACATACAATTCTGTGAATTGTTCAAGTCAAGGGAGATTGTAAAATAAAATACTGATATTTGTAAACCGTGTAAATTTCTTTTTAAACATAGAAGGTATACCGAAAACTATAATATAAAACAAAACATAATGAAAAAATCTATTTTATTTTTAATGTCTGTGGTCGCAACGAGTACCATATTTGCTCAAACCTTTTCTGATGATTTTGAATCCTATTCAGTGGGTTCATACTTAGGCAGTAGCTCACCTGACTGGACCACCTGGAGTGGAACAGAAGGAGGTGCAGAAGATGTAACCATAACCAATAACAACGCAAGTAGTGGCAATCAATCTATATATTTTTCATCAACTGCAGCCAATGGTGGGCCAGCTGATGTTGTGCTTCCGTTTGATCAAGTATATAACTCTGGAAACTTTTCATTTGAAGCTAATTTTTTCGTTGAAGCGGGTAAAGGAGCATACTTTAATTTGCAAGGAACGCTTGTTGTTGCTCAGGTATGGGCACTAGACTGCTACATGCTTCAAGATGGAACACTGAAGCTGTCTAATCAAGGAACACCCTACATAAATGCCAATTATCCAAGTGCCCAATGGTTCAATCTTCGTGTTGAAATGGATTTGACCTCTAATGTTTGGGAGCTTTTTATTGACAACGTTTCTCAAGGTTCTTTTTCAAATCCAACGGGTCAAATAGGAATTTTGGATTTATATCCTGTTAATCCAGCCGGTCAAGGAGGAAATGGGGTTTCTGGTTTTTATGTTGATGATATTAGCTATACGCACCTACCTGCGAATTTACCTGGGTTAAATGGCGGAGTGTCATTTATTAATCAAATTTCTGGAATAGCTGGTTTAAGTTACGATGTCGTTGCCACAGCAAGAAATTTAGGTGTATTAGATATCAATTCTTTTGATTTGACCTATAATTATAATGGTGCAGATGTTACCGAAAGTATAACGGGCCTTAACCTGGTTTCTCTCGATACTTATGAGCATACATTTGCTACTCAATTGACGCCTGTTTTAGGAAACAATGATTTAACGGTAACCATTTCAAATGTGAATGGGGGACTAGATGATGACCCAACAGATGATTCTAAAGTGATCAGTATAGACCCAATTGTTCCTGCAGCTGGTAAAATTGTTGTTGGTGAAGAGGCTACTGGAACATGGTGTCAATGGTGTCCGAGAGGTGCGGTTTACATGGATCTTTTTCAAGAAGAATATTCTGATTATTGGATTGGTATCGCAGTTCACAACGCCGATCCTATGACCGATGTTGTTTATGATGCGGGAATTGGATCATTAATTGGTGGTTACCCAAGTGCAGTGGTGGACAGAGGACCTGATGTAGATCCTTCTGCAATGAATGCTGATTTTTTAGAAAGGTTGCAAACTACACCTGCGGGGACGGTTGTAAATGGAGCAACTTGGGATCCGAGTACAAGAATTTTAGAGGTTTCTGTAAACACAACTTTTTCTCAAAATGCAACAAACAATTATAAAGTGGCATGTGCACTTACTGAAGACGATGTAACAGGAACATCTTCCGGTTATAATCAATCAAATGCATATGCAGGAGGAGGAAATGGAGTTATGGGAGGATATGAGGTCTTACCTAACCCGGTTCCTGCGGCACAAATGAAGTACGATCATGTTGCACGATTCATTTCTCCAAGTTTTGAAGGTTCGTCAGCTGCTTTTCCAGCAGTTATTAATTCAGGAGAGAGTCACATTTCAAATTTTTCATTCACATTGCCTGCAGATTGGGATGCAGATAATATGCATATTGTTGGAATGCTTATAGATCCGTCAGGTCGCATTGACAATGCAGGCTCAGCTACATTTTCTGAGGCAGTGGCTAATGGATTTGAGAATGGACCGAATTTAGGAATAGCCGAATCGTTGGATTATAATGTTGATGACAAATTGAAAATATATCCAAACCCTGCATCTGATGTATTAAATGTAAGCATCATTTCACCAGACGCTGAGCTTAATGTAATTTCTATTTATAATCATGCGGGTCAGTTGATCAATCAATTTGATATTAGTGTTTCAAACGGAGCATGGAAATTTGAGCTAGATCTTTCAAAATATGCAAAGGGTCTCTATTCAATTGAGTACAGAAATACAAATACAACATTGATTAAAAAATTCGTGGTTCAATAGAACAGAAGAATCAGAAATTAAAAGCCACTTCGGTGGCTTTTTTTATGCTGTAATTTGAATGATGTCTTTGATTTTTTCAGCGGTCTCTTTTACTTCTTTTAGGGTTTTCCCGGTAATCGTTATATGTCCCATTTTTCTGAAGGGTTTGGTTTGTTCTTTACCGTAGAGATGAGGGAAAACATTATCGTGGTCAAGTAAATCAGAAAGACCTCCATATATAGCGGTGCCCGTATGTCCTTTCTCGCCGAGAAGATTGATCATGGCACCTGGTTGGATCAAAGCTGTGCTTCCAAGGGGTAAGCTTAAAATCGCTCTTAAATGTTGAGCAAATTGAGAGGTCTCACAACACTCTATAGTATGATGACCGCTGTTATGTGGTCTAGGCGCAATTTCATTCACTAAAATGTCACCCGATTTTGTAAGGAACATCTCGACGGCAAGTATCCCAACCATATCGATTTTTTCAATCAGATCAGCTGCGATTTCTTTTGCCTTCTTTTCGATTTCTTGTGATATTTCTGCAGGTGAGAATAAAAACTCAACCAAATGAGCTTCTGGATTAAACTCGCACTCCACAGAAGGAAAAGTACTGATCTGACCTTTGTCATTCCTTGCTACAATAATTGAAATTTCTTTTTCAAAATCAATAAGATTTTCAATAAGGTGAGGAGCATCGAATGAAGATTTGGCATCTTTAAGTATTTGAACCCCCTTACCATCGTAACCTCCTGTTCTTAATTTTTGAACAACAGGTAATTCAATTGAGGCATTCATCAATTCTTGTGCGGAGTCAAATATTACAAATGGGGATGTTGGGATGCCATTTTTTTTGTAAAACTGTTTTTGTGTACCCTTGTCTTTTATTATTTTTAAAACATGAGGTTGAGGGTACACCTGAACGCCACTTTTCTCAAGCATCTCGAGTGCTTCAATATTTACGTTTTCAATTTCTACAGTAATCAAGTTTTTGTCCTTACCAAATTCCATTACGGCATCAAAGTCTGTAATTGCTGCGCAGGTAAAGGTTTGAGCAATTGATGCACAAGGCGCATTTTGATCAGGATCCATGATGTGGATATGAAGATTTAGGTTAATGGCCTCTTGAATCAACATTCTTCCAAGTTGACCTCCTCCTAGAACTCCGATTTTAAATTCCTTACTGTTCCAGTTTTTATTCATAAAACAAAGATACAGCTATCAAACTTATATTTTCATCTTAGTCGTTAAAATCGTACATTTGCATCCTAAATGAGTAAAGAAATTCATCTTATTGACAAAGATTTTGTGCCTTACATCAGTGAAGAGAAAATACTGTCACGTGTAAAGGTTTTGAGCAGTCAGATTAGAGCAGATTATGGAACAAATAATGTATTGTTCCTATCGGTACTAAATGGTTCATTCATGTTCACTTCTGACTTAATGAAGAGTATGAATGGAGAGGTTGAGCTCTCTTTTATAAAATTGTCTTCCTATGAGGGGACCTCAACGTCAGGTAAAGTGCATGAACTTATTGGTTTAAATCAAAATATTCAAGGTCGACATATTGTGATTTTGGAAGACATCGTTGATACTGGGTTGACTGTTCAGCGTGTAATCACCATGTTACAAATGCAAAACCCTCTGTCTATAGAGGTTTGCACTCTGTTATATAAACCAGAAGCATTTAAAGGAGATACAGCTCCAAAATATTTTGGATTCAAAATTCCTAATAAATTTGTAGTTGGATATGGCTTGGATTATGACCAGCTTGGAAGAAATTTTAATGAAATTTATCAATTAAAGGATTAATAATATGTTGAATATTGTATTGTTTGGCCCTCCGGGAGCAGGTAAAGGCACTCAATCTGAAAGGCTAATAGAGAAATATAATCTGGTCCATTTATCTACGGGAGATATATTTAGAGCGAATATTAAAGGTGAAACGGAACTGGGTAAATTGGCAAAGAGTTATATGAATAAAGGGCAACTCGTTCCTGATTCAGTAACCATTGACCTCTTAAAGTCAGAGGTGATGAAACACAGTCATCCTAAAGGATTTATTTTTGATGGTTTTCCAAGAACCAATAATCAGGCTAGTGCATTAGATGTTTTACTTGTATCCATGAATACATCAATAACGAAGATGATTTCATTAGATGTGGATGAAGAGGAATTAAAAACAAGATTACTTAAAAGAGCGGAGGTGAGTGGTAGAGCTGATGATGCCAATCCTTCGATTATAGAAAATAGAATAGCTGTTTATCAAAAAGAAACGGCTCCGGTAAAATCGTTTTACGCGGATCAGAATAAGTTTTTCAGTATTGATGGCATGGGATCTGTGGATGATATAACGAAAAGGCTTTTTGACTCCATTGATGCAAATTAAAAAGTAATGGCCTCAGATAATTTTGTTGATTATGTAAAGATTCATGCCAAATCAGGAAATGGAGGAGGCGGATCTACCCATTTTAGACGAGAGAAATATATTCCTAAAGGTGGTCCGGATGGTGGAGATGGCGGTAGAGGAGGTCATGTGATATTAAGAGGCAATAAGCAACTTTGGACCCTATTACATCTCAAGTTTAAAAAGCACATTAAAGCTGAGCATGGCGGTCATGGTTCTAGCAATTTAAAAACCGGATCTCAAGGAAAGGACGTGTTTATTGATGTTCCACTGGGAACCATTGTGAGGGATGAAGATACCAACGACGTATTATTCGAAATAACGGATGAGGGAGAAGAAAAGATTCTTCAAAAAGGAGGTCGAGGAGGTCTTGGAAACAATCAATTCAAGTCCCCCACGAATCAAACGCCAAGACACGCACAGCCTGGAGAAGAAGGCGCTGAAGGATGGAAAGTGCTTGAGCTTAAAATTCTTGCTGATGTGGGTTTAGTCGGTTTTCCAAATGCAGGCAAGAGCACCTTGTTATCTGTCGTTTCGGCAGCAAAACCTGAGATTGCAGATTATCCATTCACCACAATCCGACCTAATTTAGGCATTGTGTCTTATAGAGACCATAAGTCTTTTGTTATGGCCGATATTCCTGGCATCATAAAAGGGGCTTCTGAGGGCAAAGGATTGGGCTATCGTTTTTTAAGACACATTGAACGAAATTCAGTTTTACTTTATATGATTCCAGCTGATTGTGATCATATTGCCACAGAATATGATATCCTAAAAAATGAACTTGAGGCATACAACCCAGAGCTTATGCATAAGGAAAGTATTTTGGTTATTAGTAAATCTGATATGCTAGATGAAGAGTTGAAAACGGAGTTGGATGCCGAATTGAAAAATGATCTCAAAGGAGTTCCTTATTTGTTTATTTCATCAGTAGCTCAAACGGGATTATTGGAATTAAAGGATGCGATTTGGAAATTGATTCATGATGATTGAATCCCTAGAGTCATTTGACCGTTATTTGGTTCTCATAATAAATGGTTTTCATTTTCAATTTTTGGATGTTATAATGTGGTTCTTTTCAGGTCCATTCATTATTATACCTATTGCGGCTATGATCTTTTGGTCTATATATAAATCATATGACTTGAAACTATCGATTTATATCCTTTTAGGAATGATTCTAGCTATAGGATTGGCGGATTTAAGCTCTGTGTACTTTTTTAAGGAGGTCTTTATGCGTTACAGACCATCTCATCATTTAGAGCTTTTAAAGCAATTGCATTTTCATGAATTTGATGATGGACAGTTTTATCAAGGAGGACTTTATGGATTTGTATCCTCTCATGCATCCAATTATTTTGCATTATTTACGATTTGTTGGGCCATTATTACTCAAAAATGGATCAAAATAACCTTATTAACCATTACACTCATTATTTTATTTAGTAGAGTGTATTTGGGTGTTCACTATGTATCAGATGTAATTTGCGGAGCAATTTTAGGCTACATTATAGCTAAGCTTGTCTTACATTTTTTAATTTTAAGACAAATAAAGGATTCATGAATTATCTTTTGGTATTTATTGGTGGAGGTATAGGAAGCGTCATGAGATTTAGTGTTGGGAAGTTGTTCTCTAAATACTTTACCCAATTTCCTTTATCTACTTTAATATCAAACCTTGCAGCCTGTTGTATATTTGCCTTGGCCATCTATTATGGTGCAAAAGAAGTGAAAAATGAATGGTTGGGCCCCTTTTTACTTGTAGGTTTGTGTGGTGGATTCAGTACATTCAGTACTTTCTCATTTGAGAATTTTCAGCTTTATCAGCAAGGAAGTTACACCTTGCTTTTATTAAATATTTTTATTTCAATCATCCCAGGTATACTTTGTTTTTATTTGGTGTCTGATAAACTGTAACCAACCGAGTGAAATGCATTGTTTCATTGTTAAACCATTTAAATTATAATTATGGAATTCGTTAAAAAGCTTTTACCCACAGTTTTAATCGGCATAGCCGTAGTTATCACTGGTTATATTCTTGGCACCTCATATTTATCTAAGGGGAAAGATGATCCCAAAATCTCAGTTACAGGACTAGGAGAGGAGTCTTTTGATTCAGACTTAATCACGTGGAGGGCTAGTTTTTCGCGAAATGCCTTGGATTTAAAGCAGGCATATGCCGATTTGAATACCGATGTATTAAAGGTCAAGAAATTTCTCTCTAGTCAGGGGATTAAAGAAAATGAAATCGTATTCGATGCTGCCGATATCAGTAAAAATTACGACAATCAATATGACGAGAACGGCAATTTTACTGAGCGAATTTTTCGTGGTTATGAATTAAGTCAATCCTTTGAGGTGCAGTCTAAATCTGTTGATTTGGTTGAACAAACATCCAGAGAAGTGTCGAAACTCATTGATGCGGGTATTGAATTGAATTCTTATTCACCACAATATTATTATACGAAACTTGCTGCACTGAAAATTAAAATGATAGAACAAGCTACAAAAGATGCCAAAAATAGAGCAGAGACCATTGCAAATAATGGTGGAGGTTCCCTTGGAGACTTGACCAAAGCAAGTATGGGAGTATTTCAGATTACTGCAGAAAATTCAAGTGATGAATATTCATGGGGAGGAAGTTTTAATACGAGTTCAAAACGTAAAACGGCTAGTATAACGATGCGGTTAAATTATGAGATAGATTAATACCGTTTATCCCAACCACATCAGCACATTGTCTCTCCATATTTCATCTGCTTCTCGTTGAGTTAAAATATCAACTTCGACAGCAAAATCAATGACTCTTCCTGGAAATGAATTGCCAACTCCTTCCATTTCTCCTAATGGGTACGGGTCATCCAATCCAGCAATTATTTGAGATACACCAACCCTTCTTTTTAGTAGCTCTAATGTATAGGAGTCATGGACCAATGAATCAAAAAACAAATTCTTATGTCCCAATGAAGCCCTCGGGTTTTCGACATCTTCAAAAAGATCAGGTCGGCCATCAAACCCTTGAAGTCGCCTTCCGTAATTTGCGATTCCAAGCATACAGCCATGTGCAAAGCAGGTTCTTATATTTGGGAATTTATTGGGTATGTCATTTAGGGTAAACAAATGAAGCGTGTCGGCACATTGTGCCATCATCCATACCAAATGAAACCTCCAGTATTGGTCTTTAAGATTGACTATTTTTTCTCCATCATACGGATGAATTTCGATAGCCAAGTTGTACTTGTTTGCTAGCTCATAAATCGGGAATACCGATTTGTCAGCAATAGAAGTCCATTCATTTGACGTGTTGAGAAAATGAGTGGGTAAACAAAGTAGTTTGAGCTTTAACTCTGTTACGCATCGTTCTATTTCTTTCAAGGCATCTTCCATGTAAAGCGGTTGAACAACAAAACCACTTGTAAATTTATCTGGATGATCCCCTTGAACGGAAGCATTGAAGTCGTTCTGCCAAGTAATGGCATCTTTGGCATCCTGCTTTTGCCAACCATTGCAATAAATCTGAGATAAATTTAACATTACACCATGGTCAATATTGTATTGCTGCATCCATTCGAGCTTTTCTTTTAGAAAAAAGCTTGGATCAGTTATTGGTCGAGACCAACTTCCTTGCCGCATGAATTTTTTGTCATCGTCAATCCAGAATAATTTTTTTTCCTTCATGAACCTAGGGATTTGATGAGGTTCTGGTAAAATATGTCCGTGTCCGTTAATTCTCATTTGAAATAGCTAAAGCCAATTAATGAGACGAAGATACATAAAAAAAGAGCCTCAATTGAGGCTCTCTTTGTCTGTGTTATTATAAACTTAAAATTTATATCGACCATCCTCAATTAGTTTTTGAGCAATGGTCTGTCTTGCCGCTTTTGGATTAAAGGGTTGTGTTTTTGTAAATCTTTTGAGTCCCATCAGCATCATTCGTGCTTCATCTCCTTCCGCATAAGAATTTATCGCATCCTTTGCCGATTTTGCGATTTTGTCTGCAACATCATAAAAATAGGTTTTGGCGATTGCAATGTCATGCTCACAAGCCGCTTCTCCTTGGCTGTCAATTTTCTTTTGAACACGCAGATAAACGGATTCAGCCAAATAGGTCCAAATGGCCATGTCTGCAATATTCATGAGAACCTCTTGTTCCTTTGCAAGGGACTGCATCAGTTTTTGAACCGCAGATCCAGCCACCATTAATATTGCTTTTTTAAATCCGTCCACCATATGCCCCTCGTTTCCTAACGGGGCGTCACTTGGTTCAATAATATCTGGTATACTCATTAAATCTCCAGCCACTTTCATTGCGGGTCCCATTAAATCAAGTTCCCCTTTCATGGCTCTTCTTAAAACCATATCAACAGTAAGCATTCTATTAATTTCATTGGTTCCTTCAAATATTCTATTTATTCGAGAGTCACGATAAGCTCTTTCAACAGAGGATTCTGCTGAATAACCCATTCCTCCATAAATTTGAACGGCTTCATCAACGACATAATCAAGACATTCAGATCCTGCTACTTTTAAAACAGCACACTCTGGAGCGAAAAGCTCGATACCTTTAAGTGTTGCTTTTTCTTTGTCCATTCCTGAAGCTACAAGACCTTGAATGGCATCGTCGATATTTTGACCTGCTCGATACGTAGCTGATTCAACTACATAGGTGTAAATTACTTGTTCTGCGAGCTTGTAACGTATGGCTCCGTATTTGGATATGGGTCTTCCAAATTGTTCTCTTTCGTTTGCATATTTTACGGATTCAGTGATGGCACCTTTTGCACCACCCATAACACCTGCAGCAAGTTTTATCCGACCTATATTTAAAATGTTTAACGCGATTTTAAATCCATTCTGACGTTCGGATAGCATATTTTCAACGGGAACCTTTACGTTATTAAAAAAGACTTGTCTTGTTGAAGAGCCCTTAATACCCATTTTCTTTTCTTCTGGATTTAAAGTGATTCCCTCACTGTCAGCTTCAACTAAAAATGCAGTTAGATTTTCATCATCTTCTATTTTTGCAAAGACGGTAAATAAATTGGCAAAGCCACCGTTTGTAATCCACATCTTTTGGCCATTGATGGTGTAGTGCTTTCCATCTTCAGATAAGTCTGCTTTTGTTTTTCCCGAGTTCGCATCAGATCCTGAACTTGGTTCAGTCAAGCAGTATGCCGCTTTCCATTCGCCTGTAGCCAATTTGGGTATATATTTTTTCTTTTGTTCGTCGTTTCCGTAGTAGAGTAGAGGCAAGGTTCCGATTCCAGTATGTGCCCCAAAAGCAACCGAAAACGAAAATCCAAGACCTAAATATTCAGTAGCTAATAAAGATGTTTTAAAGTCTACACCCATTCCACCTAAATCTTCGGGGACGGATAGTCCAAGCAAACCTAGCTCACCAGCTTTTTCCATTAAAGAAGGCATAAGGCCATCTTCCATAGCATCGATTCGATCTAAATGAGGTACCACTTCCTTGTGAATAAATTCCTCACAGGTTTGGGCAATCATTTTATGTTC
>CAJQPH010000095.1 GCA_905480165.1 uncultured Flavobacteriales bacterium | reverse complement strand
TTCTGATTATTTACATTTCACTTCTAATAACACCATTTTCGGGACACAATTTAAAGAAATGCCCAAGACTTCACTCCCCTTGGTTTGTGATATGTCTTCAGATATTTTTTCAAGAGAAATTAATGTTTCTGACTTTGATTTGATTTATGCCGGAGCTCAAAAAAACATGGGACCTGCAGGAACGACACTCTACATTGTTAAAGATGAAATATTGGGGAAATCCACCTCTGATTTCATGCCAACCTATTTGGATTTAAAAACCCATGCTGAAAAAGACAGTATGTTTAATACGCCTCCTGTATTTCCTATATATGCATCAATGCTTAATTTACGTCATTTGGTTAAGAATGGTGGTGTCAAGGGTGCACAAGAAAGAAATGAAGCCAAAGCCGCTTTACTCTATAATGAAATTGACAACAATCCATTGTTTGAAGGGACTGTAGCAAAAGAAGATCGTTCCAATATGAACATCACTTTTCTCATGAATGATGAGTCAAGACTGGATGAATTTAACAGTCTGTGGCAAGAGAATGACCTTGTTGGGCTAAAAGGACACAGGTCTGTAGGTGGATTCAGAGCTTCTATGTACAATGCACTACCTATTGAAAGTGTGCAAGTATTGGTTGATTTAATGAAAGATTTTTCAAATAAAGAATAAAAAATAAGATGAAAATATTAGCAAATGATGGTATCTCTGCAAGTGGAGTTAACGCACTAGAAGCAGCTGGATTTAAAGTAATTCTCGATAAAGTTGAGCAAGATAATTTGATTGATTTTATTAATGAAGAACAAGTTGTTGGAGTATTGGTAAGAAGCGCAACCACGGTTCGTCAAAATGTAGTGGATTCATGCCCGAGCCTTAAACTCATCGGAAGAGGTGGTGTTGGAATGGACAATATTGATGTTGCTTATGCCAGAGAAAAAGGATTGACTGTAATCAATACACCAGGTGCTTCTTCTCAATCTGTTGCAGAATTGGTTATGGGACACCTTTTTGCGGTATCAAGATTCCTATATGCCTCCTATAAAAACATGGAGACAGGGGAATTTGCCAAGCTGAAAAAGAGCTACGCTAAAGGTGTAGAGTTGAGAGGAAAAACCATTGGAATTATTGGGTTTGGCCGAATAGGACAGAGCCTAGCGTCATACGCTTTAGGAGCAGGAATGAAAGTTGTTGCCATTGACCAATATACCGAAACAGCGACTATCTCTTTAAACATTGGAGGCAAAAATGTTGATGTTCAAATCACTCCAACTGATGATTTATCATCAGTAATTGGAGATTTGGATTACATTTCTCTTCATGTTCCTAAACAAGCAGACGGAAGTGCGGTCATTCAAATGAAAGAATTTGAAATGATGAAAAAAGGGGTACGCATTGTGAATGCAGCCCGAGGAGGTGTCATCAATGAAGCCGATCTTAAAGATGCGATTTCTAAAGGAATTGTCGCAGCTGCGGCACTCGATGTATTTGAGAACGAGCCCAATCCTGACGCGTCCTTAACGTCTCATGAAAGTATTGCGTGTACACCACATATCGGTGCTGCAACAGTTGAGGCACAAGATCGAATTGGAACAGAGCTTGCGGATCAGATTAAGGCAGCTTTGGGTTAATGTGATACTATAGTGCAACTATTCAAACGTCATATACGCCTATGTATGAATAAATTAACGCTAATAAAATAAACGTTATTAGCAAGTATAAATAATGTGTATCTTTAGGTAAAACCTAATGATGAATACAGGTATTACTTCATTACTTATTATCCTGTTTAGCTGTTCGATAAATGCACAGAACGTAAACATACCGGATGTCAACTTTAAAGCTTATTTACTAGGCAATTTAGCCATTAACACCAATGCTGATACCGAAATTCAAGTTGGAGAGGCTAGTGTATTCACGGGCCCCTTGGATTGCAGTGATCAGAGCATAACAGATTTAACAGGTGTTGAAGCATTTACATCTTTGACCTATCTGAAGTGTCATGATAACCAAATATCATCATTAGATATTTCTCAGAATACTGATCTAATTGAATTGAATTGCCACCACAACCTACTTACATCGTTAGATGTTTCTCAGAATATCGATTTAACGTCATTACACTGTCATTTTAACTCACTTACATCCTTAAATCTATCTACAAACACTGCTTTAACCAATTTATTTTGTAGCAATAACCAGTTAACCTCATTGGACCTGTGGCAAAATAGTGCTTTATCAATATTAAGCGCTTCTCACAACCAGATAGCATCATTGGACCTATCACAAAATAGTGCTTTGACTCAATTGAATTTCAGAGGTAACCAACTAACCACGTTGGATGTTTCACAGAATACTTCTTTAAATCTTCTTTGGTGTTATAACAACGAGTTGATCTGTTTAAACATGAAAAACGGCAACAATATTAATTTTTTAGCCTTCCAGGCATACAATAACCCCAACCTCACTTGTATCGAAGTAGATGATGATACTTGGTCAACCACAAATTGGACGTCTTCAGGAGGAAATATAGATGGTATAGCCTCTTTTAGCATGAATTGTAACAATGCCTGTACGGATTTTCTAAACTTAAATGTGATTTACACTCCCTCGAAAGAACTTGTTAAGATTATAGACCTAATGGGAAGAGAAACACTTCCTAAGAAAGACACTCTATTGATTTACATATATACCGACGGAAGCACAAAACAGGTGTTTGAATCTGATTAGTGGTAATAATAATGTCGATACTTTGTGTCGATAAACGGTATATTCGAGGTTCAGAACAAAAGAATTGCCTTTAACGAAAATAAAAGCCACGGTATGACAAAAAACGTACTATACATAATATTAATAATTCTAGTGTCTCAGGCTTGCCAAACTGCTAAAAACAAGGGGGTATATACCATTTATTTGGTCAGACATTCAGAAAAAGAGGTATCATCTGATATTCCATCAGATCCACCTCTTACTCCATGTGGTGAGGAAAGATCAAAGAGCATCAGTAATTTTTTAAAAGATGTCCCTGTTGAAGCAATATATAGTACAGATTATACCCGTACCAAAAACACAGCTTTTCCTACAGCCAAATCAAAAGGGCTCAATATTCAAGAATATGATGGGGAAACTCTCAATGATTTCTCAAAATTATTGCGTAAGCGCAAACAAGATGCCCTAGTTGTTGGACACAGCAATACGACTGCGGTTTTAGCTGGACTTTTGGTAGGTGAAGAATTTGGTGAGTTTGACCTAGATATCTATGATCGAATCTATCAGGTAGTCCTTCGTAAAAAAAGAGGGAGGCTTCATGTATTGCATACTGCATTTTCATGTAAAACTGAATAGGACATATCATAATTACCCCCCTTAAATTCTCTTTTAACCGTTTTACTGATTAGAGCCCTATTGGAAACAAAACACTGTTTTTAATATCAGACAAACATTTGTATCTTGTGACAGATTAAATTGATCTAATTAAACCATTCACATCTACTATGAAATTATATTTATCCCTCCTTTTTACAATTTTCGCTTACAGTTTTTCATATAGTCAGGTTAATATTGACAATTACTCGGTGAATGCGCTTGGACAAGCACAATTATCCATTCAAGGCCAATTAGGGAAGTATTACGTGCTTCATGCACAACATTCGCCTACATTTAATTGGGCTGTATCAATGACTATGGGTGTTAATGGAACCATGGTGATATCTGAACCCAATGGGGCCTACCCTGAAGCCAATTATTCGATCACTGAACATGATGTCGTATTCCCAGATGATTATGATGGAGATGGTATAGATGATATTACAGAATTTAACAACATGCCTACTGATGCCCCCATCAACTTTGCTGATCCTGTTGCATTTATTGATGGAGCAACGTCCATACCAGATGCTCAAACCTTTATGGATTTGGCAACAATAAATAATGTGGGTTGGGCCCCATTCCTTGATGGACAATTATATGTGAAGTTTGGAATACTTGATCGAGATACGCCAGAACCAAAAATCTATTTTATTAATAGCAATACCTATACAATTCATGCCACTTTTTTCAATTCAATTGGAGCGTCCGTTGTTGGTGATGACAGCTCTGGAGAGATTGTTTTTAACCCCAATCAAATCACTCCAACTGGAGTTATTGGAACCTATTCATTCAATTTCTCCTTTGGAAATACCTATGATTTTGAAGCTACTCAAAGAACTTATGAGCTATTGGCAGCCAGCATGCCTTTTCTTCAAAATAACATGAATCACTTTATTGGACAAGCTGACGAGAACAATTACCTCAATAACTACGCTGACGGTTTTGTGGGTTCTAGAATCGATGTGGTTCTAGAAAGTGATGTTTTCGCCGAAATCAATTACATCCCTTTTCATGAAGCAGAAGGATATGGATTCTTTAAACACATGGATGATCTGAATGAAACTCCGGGAAGTAGAGACATTGTACTTTACGATGCATTACCAAATTCCTTACCAAGAGTTGGGGGAATAATGACTTCAGTAATACAAACGCCATTATCGCACGTAAACTTAAGAGCGATTCAAGACAACGTTCCCAATGCCTACATCTCCGATCCTTTATCGATTGATTCTATAGCAAACCTTTTGGGGAGTTATATTTATTTTAAAGTTGAAAATGAGACCTTTCAGATACGAGAAGCCACTTTGGATGAAGTGAATGCTTGGTATGAAGATCTCAGGCCTACTGAGCCGCAAATTCCAATCAGAGATTTGAGCATCACCGAAATCAAGCCCTTAGACTCCATTGAATTCGAAATGTCGGCTGCATTTGGAGCTAAATGTTCTAACGTTGCAACCATGAGGTCTTTCGGGTTTCCTGAAAGCACCATCCCTGACGGTTTTGGGATACCTTTTTACTATTATGATGAATTCATGATTTTCAATAATTTTTATGAAGAGGCACAAGTAATGATCGACAATCCAACATTCCAAAATGACATCAACTTTCGGATTGAGCGACTAAAAGATTTTAGAAGAGACATTAAGGATGCACCCATGCCTCAATGGATTATGGATGATTTGCAAGCCATGCATGATGATTTTCCAGAGGGAACAGCTGTGAGATGCAGGTCAAGCACGAATAATGAAGATTTACCTGGATTTAGTGGAGCCGGTTTGTATACTTCAAAAACCCAACATTTGGATGAGGGACACATTTCGAAATCCATAAAACAAGTTTATGCCAGTATGTGGAATTTCCGAGCATATGAGGAAAGAGATTTTTACCGTGTTGACCACTTTATGGCAGCTATGGGCGTATTATGTCACCCGAATTTTCAAGAAGAAAAATCAAATGGTGTTGGAATCAGTATTGATCCTATTTACGATACAGAAGGTACATTTTATTTAAATACCCAAGTGGGAGAATCTCTGATTACAAACCCTGACCCGAATTCTGTACCTGAAGAAATATTATTATATGTAGATCCAAATCAAGCAGGTGGCTACCTCGTCTTGAGACTATCCAATTTGGTGAATCCAGGAGAACTCGTTATGGACCAAATATATCTAGACCAAATGAGAGATTATCTTACGGTTATTCATGATGAATTTGAAATACTTTATGATGTTGTTGGAGCTGAAGGCTTCGGTATGGATATTGAATATAAAGTAACCGCTCAAGACCAATTGGCAATTAAACAGGCAAGGCCATGGGTTTCCTTCTGGGCGGACATCAATGCAGATAGGGATTTGGGAGTAACAGCCGTTGTAGACCCTGTATCATCTTCTGGTCTAGGAAACAATGAGTTGGTGACGATAAATGTTGCCAATCAAGGATTAAACGACATGAGCGATTTTGATATCGAACTGGTTATTGAAGGTCAGTCAATAGAGACAATAGCGGTCACTCAAACCATTCAGCCTTTTAACGACGCTGACTTTCAGTTTTCAGCACCACAAGACTTTTCAAATATTGGAGATTATAATATCATGGCCATTGTGACTCATGATGATGATGAATATGGCAACAATGACACCCTGAATGTTGTCATCAGTAAGGTTCATGCTTTGGATGGAGAGATTTCTATTGAAGAATTAGAAGTTGTCTGTAATGATGAGGTTGAGCTGACTGCAATCATCGAAAATCAAGGCGAAACCACTATAACAGATGTGGCAATTGAGGTCGTGGTGAATGGTTTAGTTGTTGAGGTTCTTAATTCTACTGTGGAAGCGCCTTTTGAAGAACAAGACAAGGTTGAAATAACCATTAGTAACAACCTACAACAATTCAATAATAACATCACCCTGAATCTGGTAAGCATTAACAATCAATCAGATGAAAACTTAACAAACAACTCGGCATCTACAACTTCTTCACTAGATTCAGATTATGACTTTATTACACTCATTATCAATCCAGACGATTATCCGAATGAAACGTCTTGGGAAATCTTTAATGAAACTACGGATAAACTAGTGTCTTTTGGCTCATTACCTAATGGAAATCAATATATTGAAAATATTTGCGTGGATTATAGTTCATGCTTTTCTCTATATTTTTACGACTCCTATGGAGATGGTATCTGCTGTGCCTACGGAATTGGTGATTTTCAATTATTAAATTCTTCAGGACAGCAACTTGTAGTAAACGATGGACAATTTGATTCTGAGGTAATCGAAGTCTTTTGTCCTGATGGAACAGGATGTGATATTTCCGCTACAGTAAGCATATCCCATTCATCTTCAATAATTGCTAACGATGGAATTATCACAATTAATACGAGTTCAGGACTTAGTCCTTTTCAATACAGTATTGATGGTGGACAATCATTTATAACCTCAAATACATTCAGTGATTTAGCTCCTGGAGTTTACAGCATATTCGTGCAAGGTGCTACAGGGCCTTGTTCTTATCAAGAAACTGTGATTGTTGAAGCATGCGAATTGACTTCAGTTGAAATAACATGGACAGACGTTCCTTCTGTCGTATCGACAAGTGGTTCGATTGAAATCACTCCTACTTCGGGCCAAGGTCCATATATGTATAGTATTGATGGAGGACAAAACTTTGAAACATCAAATGTTTTCACAGATCTACCTGTAGGTACGTATAATGTCGTTGTCATGGATGAATCAAATATCTGCTTGTACGAAGAAGCTATACCCATTGTAGTTGAAGGCATGGGTGTTGATAATGAATTCTTTGCAAATGGAATCACGATATATCCGAATCCAACCAAAAACGATTTTGTAGTAGAAATTGAATCTGTTTCTGCGCTATCTGAAGCCGTGATTATCGAAATTTATGATAATTTAGGACGAACAATACAATCTGGATCAATTACAAAAGATGGTAATGGGAAAACCACTATGTCTTTAAACGGTTTTGTTTCTGGAACTTATTTCATCAAATGCTTTAATCATTCATTTGAAAAACATTTTAAAGTGGTGAAGATTTAAGTAAACCCTTTAAGGAATACGATTCATTGGTAAAAAACAAGTACGTATGAAACTTATTGTATTGATTTTCTCTTTGTGTTTGGCTACCATAGCTTATACACAAGAAAGTCTAAATATCAACTTAATTTTTCAATGGGATGACCCCACTATTCCAGCAGAACCCGTTTACAATCTGAATTATAATGAAGTTTGGGGTGTTGCCATAAACGGTAGAGAATTTGGAATTATAGGTTCCTCAATTGGAACACATATTTTTGACGTTACCGATCCAGCCAATTCGATAGAGGTTGAATTCATCCCTGGAGCATCAGGTCAAGTAATTCATAGAGACTATCACGATTACCAAGGCTATTTATATATTGTATGTGATGAGGGGCCCGGAACGCTTCAGATAGCTGATTTAAGCTACCTTCCGGACTCTGTACCAGTTGTATATGATTCAGACTCATTATTTAGCCGCACACATAATATATTTATTGATTCACTTAATGGTATTTTGTACAATACCAATGGAGGGGTATATTCTCTTGAAGACCCTGAAAATCCTATTGAAATAGCCAATGTTAATATAGGAAGCTTATTTGATCATGGACATGACTTATACGTCAGAAATGACACTGCATATTGGCATTCCGGACCAACAGGTCTCTTCGTTTTTGATTACTCTTTAGACCAAGAAAACCCTACAATGCTCGGGTCACTTTCTTTGGGCGAATATAATCATTCTGGTTGGTTGAATAATGAAGGGAATATCTATGTTTTTGCAGAGGAAACGTTTAATACTGATGTACAGATATGTGACGTAAGCGACTTTTCCAATATCACCATTTTATCCTCCGTGAATTCTGGAGGAGGAGCAAACTCAATACCACATAACTTAATTATTAAGGATGAATATTTATTTATTAGCTATTATCACGATGGGTTATACATATTTGATATTTCTAATCCTAATGATCCTTCATTAGTCGGGTTTTATGACACTGAACCTGGCCCATCTATTCCTTATTCTTGGCACGGTGCCTGGGGCGTTTATCCCAATTTACCATCAGGTAATGTTTTGGTTTCAGATACCCGACATGGATTATTCATTTTGAATGTTTCCGAGGCAACTAATTCCAATAGCGATTTATCTCTACAGCCTACTAAATCTCTAGTAAAAATTGTAGATGTAATGGGACGAGAAATAAATGACGAACCCAAAACTCTAATGATCAAAATATACAGCGATGGCAGTAAGCAAAAAGTTTTTAGGATTGAGTGAGGAATAGCCTATATTCATAATGATATCTTTTTAGTGAAATCAATTATCTTTAGAAAAAAAATAGTGGGACTTTTAAAACATCATAAATAGATCGAATATGACTGATGATTTTCTAGAAAAAAACTTGTCAAAAACAAACAAAAAGAATCGACCACTAACAGGAATGCAGAAGTTTATGTTTGGTATGATATGTTGGGGAGTACATACAATGAGTCAAGTCCGGAGTTTTGAGACCAATGGATTTGACCGAAAACATCTAGAAGCTAAAAAAGCTATACGAATAGGAATGACGGTATACGCCGTTCTAATCACAATATTTGTGATTTTAGCCATTCTATTTAAAAAAAACTGACTTCAGTGTAAAGCAGCCAATTATCAACGTTATAAAACAACTATCTGTTCAATCGCATCTCCCTCTGTAATGGAATCAATTACGTCAAGTCCATCAATCACTTTACCAAAGCAAGTATGGACACCATCTAAATGAGAAGTATTGCTTCTACTATGACAAACGAAGAATTGAGATCCACCTGTATCTTTTCCTGCATGAGCCATTGACAATACCCCACGGTCATGATGCTGATTTCCACCATTCAACTCACAATCAATCTGATAACCTGGGCCACCTGTACCAGGCATTCCACTTTCACCCTCACGTGTATTTGGGCATCCTCCTTGGATTACAAAGTCTGGAATTACCCTATGCCATTTAAGACCATCGAAATAACCATCTTTTGCTAATTTGATGAAATTCTCAACCGTAATCGGTGCGTCATCATTAAAAAACTCGACTTTCATGTCTCCTTTACTCGTCTTAATTATTGCATTCATTGTTGTCATTTTTGTTGGAGCAAAAGTATATTTTTTTTGGAAATTTTGAAACAATGTTGAAAACTTCGTTGATAAACCTATGAAACCCTCTTTAAATCGGCGTAGTAGACATATTAACTTTGATAAAACCAAGGATTAAATGAGTATGTTTAGCACACTGATCAAAAAAAAGTTATCTGACAATCAAGTTGCCAATATTTTCATCAACGCCATTTTTGAATGTGTAGATAAGGGATTTTGTGAAGTTGCCTCTCTCATTAATGAAGATCCTGTCTTTGTAACCCCCCCTAATATCAGTGAAAACGCGAGTGGTGAATTTGGCCTAATCATAATTGTGGGTAATCTATCCTTTCTTGAAAGCACCTTTGATGCTCATCAAGCGGCAAATGTCGAGAAACTTATTTTTTCGAAGCTATCTAAAGTCTATGAGATGGATGTCGATGAATTTGAAAATTTAATTCGCAACTACCAAAGCTTCATTTCAAGAGTCAATCATCCATCAAAAAACTGGATTTATGGCATGTCAAGAGCTATATTCCATAAATATAAGCTCAACGAGTATCAAGATGAGTATTTCAAACGAATGAGATCACCTAATCCTTTATTCCTTAAAAGAATGGACGAAGTGGTTTGCAACTATATTTGGAATTGGGATGCTTTTTTCAAGAAATATAGAATGTAAATCGTGAGATTTATTCGAATATCGATTTAAGCAGCATACTTTAATTTATTTTCATCACTTCCATATCATTACGTCCGTCAGTTGTTCAATTAAATGAAAGATTGTGTTTCTAAGTAAAAATGAAACCAAAAAGCAATAATCTCGTTTGATATAACGCGAACCCATAAATAATGAAAAAGAAATACAACACCATATTCATAATGCTCATGTTTACGGCATTTCAAAGCCTGGCTTCAGGGCTAAATAATCGTTTGGAATATGTTGAAAACTACAACTCTTATGCCATTGAAAATATGAGGATATATAAAATCCCAGCAAGTATTACATTGGCACAGGGAATATTAGAATCCGGTTCAGGCCAATCGGAGCTCGCAAGAAAATCTAACAATCATTTTGGCATTAAGTGTGGTTCCTATTGGACAGGAGGAAAGACATATCATGATGACGATGCTAAAAATGAGTGTTTTAGAACTTATAATAGCGTTTTAGATTCATATAATGACCACAGTGAATTTCTGACCAAAAACAAAAGATATAGTGATTTATTTCTCTTAAATATGAATGACTATAAGGCATGGGCCAAAGGACTTAGCAAAGCAGGGTACGCCACAAACCCTAATTATGCCAGTCGTATTATTAGTATCATTGAAGACCTCAAATTGTATACTTTTGACGAAGAAATAAATACTCCAAAACCGATACGAGAGTATATCAGTTCTCAAAGTCGAATTGTACAGACCGTTAATGATTTAAACATCGTCAAAGTAAAAGAAGGCGACACCTACTATAAATTGGCAAAAAGATTCGGTCTAACTCTTAGACAAATTCACAAGTACAATAACACAAAACAGTATAACCAAGAAATACTAAAAACAGATGACATCGTGTATTTGGAACCCAAAAGATTTAGATCTAAGCACAATAAGTTTATTATTTTATCAGAAAATTCAAGCCCCATCGAAATATCACAACTACATGGCGTTCGATTAAATTCATTGATGAGAAAGAATCATTTTCCTTCTCCGGATGAACAACTGCGGAAAGGAGAGAAGGTATTCCTACGTTAGACACAGGTCTATGGGAATTTGTTTGTTGTTTGTTTTAAAGCCTCATGAAGATGGGGCTTTATTCGTAGAAAAAACTTCTTCTTAAAATATCAAAAAAATCTATATCCTTAACAATTTAAAAGATTAGAATCTTATTTGTAAATTCGCTGCTCAATGAAGCACATTTTTACTCTCATTTTTTTAAGTTTTCATACACTGAACTTTGCCCACGAAACGTATTTTGCTTTTGCCGAAATGGAATATGACGATAAATGTTCGTGCCTAGAAATTAGTATCAAAGTTTCGTCGCATGATTTAAACGAAATCGCAGAAAATGACATCGAAAATTATAAAAGTCTCGAAAGCGCTTTGATTGATAAAAAACAAATCAAAGAGATTACCGATGATATTATACTTCAGGGGTTCCAGATTTCTCAGGCCAAAAAATTTACTCAACTATTTTACGAGGGATTTGAACTAAATAACGATGGGAATTGTTACTTCTTTTTTAGGAGCGAAGAAATTGATCCTGAAACAATTAATGTACGTTTTGATTTATTCATGGGAATATACACTGATCAACAAAACAAGTTAATATATAGAAATAGCAATGACATAAATGTAACTTATGGTTTCTTTATTTTCAAACGACAAACAGATATAAAATTATGAAATACTTTCAAATCCTTCTTCTAGTATCATTCCTTTTCGTTTTATCATCGGCACAAGGGCAAAAAAAGTTTGCTCAAATCGAAGAACTCATACCTACCCCCAACGAATATAGAAACGCTGCTGGTGCTCCTGGCCACAATTATTACCAGCAACAAGCAGACTATAAAATGAATATTGTCATTGACGACGCCACGCAGATGTTGAAAGGTGATGAAGTAATTACATACACAAACAATTCACCAGACGCTTTGGGTTATTTATGGCTTCAGCTCGATCAAAATCTTTTCTCTAAAACTTCAGACACAAAACTGATCCAGGTAGAGAAAATGGAAGATTTTAGAGACATCAGTCAATTAAAAAGAAAAACATTCGATTATGATGGAGGCTTTAAGATTGAAGATATCTCCAGTCTCAATGGTGTCGATTTGAGATATTCAATTAACAAAACGATGCTCCGAATTGATTTGGACAAACCATTAAAAACAGGCGCTAGTATTTCTTTCAAGATTAAATGGTGGTATAACATCAATGACCGAATGGCTGTGGGTGGTCGATCGGGTTATGAATATTTTGAAAAAGAAGACAATTACATCTATACCGTTGCACAGTTTTTTCCAAGAATGTGTGTTTACGACGATGTTTCAGGATGGCAAAATAAGCAATTCCTTGGTAGAGGTGAATTTACACTT
>CAJQPH010000094.1 GCA_905480165.1 uncultured Flavobacteriales bacterium | reverse complement strand
ATTCTTTAAACAAGGGTATTTGAACAGTCAGTAAATAATCAAGTACAACAGGTCGAATGCCAGTTTGTAATATGAAATCATTCTCTAAATACTCGGTAAAACTAAACGCGATTTACAATTCTGAATTGCGCTTCATTTCTTCTTCTTGATCTTTATTGGCTTTACTGATCATTGCCAAATAACTGAACATGTAAGCACAGAATATGACCAATCCAACGATAAACATGACTGAATTATTCATTGGTTTAAGGTTTTTGTTGGTTAGTATCTCTTCTGATTTGTCTGATGGCGACCGAAAATCCTAGAATTGACGGCACCCAAATCCCTACAAAAATCCCTTCAAGCTTATTTCCTGAAAACCATAATGATACAGAATATACAAAGGAAAGAAAGGCCAATATTACCGGGTAATACAAGGACCATATTTTTGATAAATTCATAATTTGTGTTGTTTTAATTGGGTTGTTGAATTCAGTACTTAAACATAAAAAAAGAGAGAATTGTTTAAATGGTTCTAGACTCAAATTAAATTTTGAGCTGATTTTTGCAATGAACATATACGTTCAATGCAAACCTCTTTTCGATTTTTCCATCCTTTTTGGATTTCTCTATTCATGCAATAAAGATCAAGTTCCTTTTGAAGATGATTATACTTGGTTCGAGCTGTGGTGCGGCTTAAAATAGAGAATATTTCGAGCCATTTAAAAGAGTGGTTTTTTAATTATTTACTTCTTTTAAAAAAGTAACTATTAAAATTAGAAAAGTCATTAAAAGCTAAATAAAACCAATAAAAAAACCCCCAACAAAAGCCGAGGGTTGTTTTTTTGTGAGCCCGAAAGGATTCGAACCTTTGACCGCCTCCTTAGAAGGGAGGTGCTCTATCCAGCTGAGCTACGAGCCCGAACACAACTCTTTGAGGTGAGTAAGTCCTTTTGTTAAAAAAACCATCAACGTGAAGAAGATGGTTTTTTTGTCGGGGTGGCAGGATTCGAACCTGCGACCTCCTCGTCCCAAACGAGGCGCGATGACCGGGCTACGCTACACCCCGATTAATAGGTCATCAGTTTTCCCATATAATATGGAAAGTGCGTGCAAAAGTAATCATTTTTCTTGCTTCTGCAACAACTTGCGGAGAGACGGGGATTCGAACCCCGGGTACCCGGTTAGGGTACGCTTGTTTAGCAAACAAGTCCTTTCGGCCTCTCAGGCACCTCTCCAATGTTCAATGAACGGAGGGCAAAAGTAAGGAATCTAATGCTTAGAATAAAAAAAAAATGAAATTTTTTAGTAGTAGGTGTATTTCCCCTTTTCACCATCAATGGTGACCTTTGCTTTATCGGCAGATTCAACTCGTCCAATTATCTGGGCTTCTACACCAAAACGTTTAGAAATCGCAATGATTTCTTGTGCATATTGTTCGGGTAGATAGAGCTCCATGCGATGTCCCATATTAAAGACCTTGTACATTTCTTGCCAGTCCGTTTTTGATTCTTTTTGAATCATGTCAAATAGAGTAGGGATAGGGAATAAATTGTCTTTAATGATGTGAAGCTCTTTTACAAAGTGCAGAATCTTGGTTTGGGCACCACCAGAGCAATGGACCATTCCATTGATTTTTCCTTTACATTCTTCTAGAATTGCTTTAATGATTGGTGCATAAGTTCGTGTCGGTGAAAGCACTAGTTTTCCGGCGTCAATCGGACAGTTGTCAATAATGTCCGTGAGCGTTTTAGAGCCACTGTATACCAAGTCTTCTGGAACCTTTGGGTCAAAACTTTCCGGAAATTCTTTGGCTAATGATTTGCTAAAGACATCGTGACGCGCACTCGTTAAACCATTGCTTCCCATGCCTCCATTGTATTCTTTCTCATAAGTAGCTTGTCCGTATGATGACAAACCTACGATGACGTCTCCAGATTTAATATTGTCATTAGAAATCACATCACTTTTTTTCATTCGTGCAATCACCGTAGAATCAACAATTATGGTCCGGACCAAATCTCCAACATCTGCAGTTTCTCCACCGGTCGAATGAATTTCTATTCCATGACCACGAAGATCCTCGAGTAGCTCCTCTGTGCCATTAATGATTTGTGATAGCACCTCGCCAGTGATTAGGTTTTTATTTCTTCCAATCGTAGATGACAGCAATATTGGACCTGTTGCACCCACACAAAGTAAATCATCTAGGTTCATGATTAGGGCATCTTGTGCAATACCTTTCCAAACACTTACATCGCCAGTTTTTTTCCAATACATGTAGGCAAGCGAAGATTTTGTACCTGCTCCATCTGCATGCATAATACAGCAATAGTCTTTGTCTCCCGTTAAATAGTCTGGAACAATTTTACAAAATGCTTGAGGGAATAATCCCTTGTCTACTTTTTTTATGGCGTTGTGAACGTCTTCTTTTCCTGCGGAAACTCCTCTTGATTGGTATCGATTATCTGACATATTTCGGCTTCTGACGACAAAGTTAGAAAATTGAATGGTCTTACTGCTTTTGAAGACTACAAAAGTTACCTTACGGCTTCATAAAGAACTTGAACATCTGGGTCAATCTCAATACTCTCTATAATGGCGTTGTACTTCATTTTAAATCTTGTTTGGTGATTATTGATGTACAATGATTCCAATTTATTCGTTCCATCTTTAAAATGAACTTTGATTGGGAGCTTAACTTTGAATAGATCATCAAGCTGGCTGACACTTATAGTCAATACAGTCTCATGAATTTCCGTTTCAATATTTAATTTTGGATGCCCCTTTTTGTAGAGCCATTGATCAAAAAACCATTGTAAATCAGCTCCTGAAACCTCTTCAGCGATAAGCTGAAAATCTCTGGTATCTGCATTGGAAAGTCTATATTTCTTGTAATAACTTCGAAGGGTTTGATGAAAAGACTCATCTCCAATTTCATTTCTGAGCATGTGAAGTATCCATCCTCCTTTTTGATAGCTATTAGGATTTAATAAATCCATTAGACTACTGTAAGTGGTGTCAACAACAGGAGCTTTGTAGCGTTTTTCAAATGAAACGATTCTATTTCGATCTTGTTTAAGCTGCTCGTGAAAGGCCTCTTGACCCTTTGTCTGCTCAATATATATATTCGTAAGATAGGTAGCAAATCCTTCACTTAGCCATATGTGACACCAATCTTTCTCCGTGGCAGAATTCCCAAACCATTGATGGACAATTTCATGGGCGATTAGGTTTTCGGATGATTGTTTTCCAGAGAGGGCATCTTCGTCATAGAAGATACATCCGGCATTTTCCATACCCCCAAAACGTGTAGTGGATTGAACATTGTCAAGTTTTTCGTATTCGTAGGGCGAAATATAGTTGATGTAAAATTGTAGTATTGAAGGGGCCAATGACAGATCATAAAATACATCTTTGTGATTTTTTGGGTAGGCACAGCTTCTCACGGGAGTCCCCTCAATCATACCCAATTCTACATATAATAAATCAGCAACCCCAATAACCATAACCTTGGTTGGCAACGGGATATTTGAGCTGTAATGGTGGGTTTTGATGCTTTTTTTCTTTTTCACGGACAAGAGCTTTCCATTAGCGACTACTTCATAATGTTTGGGTGCATGGACCAAATACTCCACCGTTGCTTTGTCCGATAGGTGGTCGTTACAAGCAAACCAGTTTTGTGCCCGTGTAGGCCAGTTGTCTCCAAAAAATGTCCTGCTTTTGTATTTGTTTTTACCAATGATTAAACCATCCTTGGGGACTCCTGAAAAAGAAATTTTTAAGGTTTGCGTTTTGGGTTTTTGGATCTCTGAATCAATATAAATACTGTCGTTTTCATGTCTAAAAACAGGGGTTTTACCATTTAATTTTAAGGCATCAATGTGCATCCCTTTTTCAGAATCATCTTGTGATGCCAAATTGAAAACAATTGGTTGGTTAGAATCAATATGAACGAATTTGATTTCTTGATCAACCTTAATTTGGTCAGATTCATCCGATAAATCAATTTCGATTTTATAGTGAGCTACATCAATTTGTGGAATTTGTGAAAAGCTAATAAATGTGCTTAGGGCAAAAAGTAAATGTAAAAGACCTTGAGGTTTCATACCCTAAAGTTACTTGAATCCTCGTTTCTTTTTGATGTTTTCGTAAGCTTCTTGAATTTTCATGAATTTTTCCTGAGCTCCTTTTTGGTATTCTTCACCCATGGAAGCGACCTTGTCCGGATGATGGGCAATGGCCATTTTACGGTATGCCTTTTTGATTTGGTCATCTGTCGCAGACGCATCAACGCCAAGTATTTTGTAATCGGAATTAACATCCCGATAAAACATGTTCTTTAAGCTTTCAAAGTCAGTCTGTGAAACACCCAGTTTTTGAGCAATGTTTTGAATTACATTCAATTCACTTTCTGCTACGTCACCATCGGCTTTGGCAATACCGAACATATAGTGTACGAGCTGAACACGAACTTCTGAAGGCATTCTGGTACGAATATCATTACAGATTTTGTCTAAGGGGATGTCTTTTGTGTCTAAAAACTGTTTTAGAACTTTTAAATGTTGGCTTGTGAATTGATTTCCGAATTGCTGAGAAAAAAAGCTCTTGACATAATCGAGTTCCGCTTTCAATACTTTGCCATCTGCTTTCATTACCGCTGCAGAGAGCGCCATGAGCATTGTCGCCACATCTGACATTGAAGAACGCTGCTTGTAAATTTCAAATGGGTCCTGCCCATTTCTTCTGCGTCCCCGATTTGCGTTACCCTCAAATAGTGAAGCGACAAGAAAAGCCAAAATGGCCAATCCAATTCTTTTGGTAGCCATGTAAACAAAAAAAGCAATAACCCACTTATACACTCAGTATCTATTAAAATTAAACAGGGGCCGAAGCCCCTGTTACAAATTTAAGCGATTTGCTCCATATTTCGTTCAATAAAGCTATTTAATGCTTCACCTTTTAATAATCCTTGACCCAATAGTGCAAGGTCAGTAAGCTGCTTTACCATCACCTTTTGGTCATCACCTTTCTTATCAAGTAAGGCACCAACTTTTGGATGATTGGCATTAACTACAACATGATGCATTTCCGGGAATGCGCCATACATTCCGCCACCACCCATACGTTGTTGTTCCATCATTCTTCGCATAAATTCTGGCTGCGTTACAATAATTGGAGCTTCATCTTCTGACATGGATTCAAATTGCACCATGAATTTCTCTTTATTCAAGGTTTCTTCGAAAACAGGTTTAAGTTTCTCTTCGTCTTCTTTAGAAAGCTTTGAAGGAATATCTTCTGATTTCTTAATCAGCTTATCCAAAGAGTCCGAATCTACTCTTGTGAAAGTTATATTTTCAAAGGTCGACTCTAATTTTTGAAGCCAGTGAGACATTAAAGGTCCAGCTAGGTGCAGTACATCATAGCCTCTGTCCTTTGCTTTTTTAACAAATGAATATTGCTCTTCTTCGTTACTCGTATACAAACAAACCACTTTGTCGTCTTTGTCTGTTTGAAGTGCCTTGATTTTTTCTTTATATTCTTCAATTGTAAAATATTCTCCTTCGGTATTTTTTAGCAATGAAAAATCTTTTGCTTTTCCAGCAAACTTCTCATCTGAAAGCATTCCGTATTGAACAAATATTTGAAGATCATTCCATTTGGCTTCGAAGTCTTTTCGATCCTTTTTGAACATTCCGGCCAATTTATCTGCTACTTTTTTAGTGATGTGTGAAGAAATCTTCTTCACATTGCCATCACTTTGTAGGTAAGAACGCGAGACATTCAATGGAATGTCTGGAGAATCAATAACCCCATGAAGGAGAGTTAAGAATTCTGGAACAATCTCTTCTACATTGTCAGTAATGAATACTTGGTTGGAATATAAATTGATTTTGTTCTTCTGAATTTCTACATTCTCCTTAATCTTTGGGAAGTATAATATACCCGTAAGATTAAAAGGAAAATCTACATTCAAATGTATATGAAACAATGGCTGATCAAAAGTCATTGGATACAACTCTTTGTAGAATGAATTGTAATCCTCGTCTTTTAAGTCTTTTGGTTTTTTTGTCCAAGCTGGAGCCGTATTGTTAATGTAATTTGGAACATCAATAGAAACTCTTTTCACTTTTCCATCCTCATCTTTTTCTCCTTCGGGGGAATCAATGTATTCTGCTTTGGTTCCAAACAAAATAGACACAGGCAAAAACTTGCAATACTTGTTTAGGATGCCCTCAATACGTTCTTTTTCTAAAAACTCCTTTGACTCTTTTGTGATGTGAAGAACGATTTCTGTTCCCCTATCTGCTTTATCGATATCTGTTAGGGTATATTCAGGATCCCCATTGGATTCCCATTGAACAGCTTTTGCCCCTTTCGAATGCGACAAGGTTTTGATCTGAACTTTATCAGCAACCATAAATGCAGAATAAAACCCTAGCCCGAAATGGCCAATGATTTGCTCAGCACCTTCTTTTCCCTCATATTTTTTGACAAACTCTTCTGCACCTGAAAATGCAATTTGATTGATGTATTTATCAATTTCGTCTGCGGTCATACCAATACCATTGTCTTTAATGGTAATTGTTTTTTTCTTTTTATCAAGAATTACTTCAACCTGTAGGTCTCCGATTTTTCCTTTGAATTCACCATTTGATGAAAAAAACTTTAGCTTTTGTGAAGCGTCGACTGCATTCGAAACTAGCTCGCGAAGGAATATTTCGTGATCTGAGTATAGAAACTTTTTGATAATCGGAAAGATGTTTTCCGTTTGTACATTTATATTTCCAGTTTTCATAAATTATTTTTTTCAGTTTATCTCAAGAGTAGTGCCAATCCAAAAAATATGACACATTGTCGCAATTAAAGGGAAAATTTTGTCAAATCAAGGAAATTCTGACGCCAAAAGCCTTACTTTTACCTCTATGTCAATAATGGAATTTATCCTTCCGGTAGTATGGTTCATTGGATTGTTTTGGTCGATTTCTCAACTTGATTTTTTTAAAAGCGGTCCTTTTTCTTCCCAAAGTCTTCAATTGGCTTTTGTGATTAGGATTGCTATGGGTTTCCTGCTTTTCTTGATTTATTCTTTGCATTACCCCGTGCGACAGGATGCGGATACGTTTAAGTATTTTGACGATAGTAAATACATGTATGATGCTTTTTGGTCAAATCCACTGGACTATTTCAAAATGCTATTTGGTGTAGATTGTCATTCGGAACATTTCAATTCGCATTATTTCAATAATATGTCGAATTGGGTGAGATCCTACGATAATGGGTTGTTTAATGACAACCGATTGGTTATTCGAATGAATGCTTTTTTGCGTTTGTTTTCTTTTGGTAATTATCACGTTCATAGTATTATTTTAAGTTATCTGGCTTTTATGGGTTCATTAGCTCTTTCTAAAGTGTTCTTTGAAGTGTCAAAATCAAAATCTTTGAGCTATATCGCCGTATTCCTCGTTCCATCGGTTGTCTTTTGGAGCTCAGGGATTCTCAAAGAAGCAATACTCTTAAGTGCAATGGGTTTCTTTGTCTATCATTTTTATCAGCTATTTGGAGAAAATAGAAGATACCGCAATTACGTCATGGTATTTTTTATGTCCTGTATCTTGATTGTAATGAAGCTTTATGTTTTTATCGCACTAATCCCGGCAATCTTTATTTGGTTCACCGTTAAAAAATGGAAGCGGAGTTGGTGGATCTACATTGGCATGTATACCTTGTTTTTGGCAATAGGAACATTAATAGGAGAGTTAAATCCGCGGCTTGATTTTGTGAATTTGATCGTTGACAAACAGAGGCAATTTATTAACCTTTCGAATTTTTATGATGTGAATAGCGGATTTCATTTGGAGGCACTAAGCTATAATCTTTGGTCAGTAGTAAAAGCAAGTCCAGAAGGACTTTTTAACGTTTTAACCAAGCCCTGGGCCAGTGAAGTCAATAGCATTCTCTTTGTTCCTGCATTTCTCGAGAATATTATATTTATTGCTCTTCTCATAATAGCACTTGTATATCGTAAAGCATTGGATGTAAATGATTGGGATTTTGTTGCTTTTTGTCTCTCTTTCTGTATTATATTATTTGTTGTCATTGGACTGACCACACCAATAACAGGAGCTATTGTGAGATACAAAATACCAGCAATTCCATTTTTGTTCATGGCTGTTTTTATGTTCATGGACCACAGTAAATTACCTAAGACCTTATTAGAAAATAAATTAGCACGATGGATCAATACATTTTTATAACAGGAGCAAGCTCTGGGTTTGGAGAGGCAACGGCGCGCTTATTCGCAAAAAAGGGATGGCCCCTTATACTTTTGGCAAGGAGAAAAGAAAGACTTTTAGCATTAAAAGAGGAGCTTTCTACTCAGGTTGAAGTAATTACCTTGACCTGTGATGTTAGAGATGAACAAAGTGTAAACAAAGCAATTTCTAAGCTTGACGATACTGTATTAGATAACATTGGCATATTGGTTAATAACGCTGGATTGGCCCTAGGAAAAGGACCCATTGATCAAGGAATTACGGAGGATTGGGAGCGTATGATTGATACCAATATCAAAGGCTTGCTGTATATGACTAAAGCCATTGTTCCTTATTTTAAAAGAAACAAAAAAGGACATATCATTAATATTGCAAGTATTGCAGGAAAAGAGGTTTATCCAGGAGGAAATGTATATTGTGCAACAAAGCATGCTGTAGATGCTTTATCAAGGGCTATGCGAATTGATTTGGTTTCGCATGGAATAAAGGTGAGTAATTTAGCACCTGGAGCTGCAGAAACGGAATTTTCAATTGTTAGATTTAAAGGAGATACACAAACGGCAGATCATGTATATGATGGCTACGACCCCTTAATCGCAGATGATATCGCAGAAACCGTTTGGTTTTTATCGTCAAGGCCTGCACACGTTAATATAAATGACATCACCATCATGGCAACTGCTCAGGCATCAGCAACGGTTTTTTCAAATTAGTTGACGTTCTATTGAAACGAAATTTCCCCACCAGAAGTTAAAGTCATAATAAGGTTTTCCTTACGTATCATTTTTTTAAGATGCTTACTTTTAAGACTCCCTGAATAATAAACGTTGTTTATCTCTTCTCCTTCATTGAGGTCAAAGTTTTTTTGCATACGTGATTCTTCGGCCCCCATAAATGAAGAGCCATTAGATACTTGAACGCTGTCTAGTTTGAGTCTTCTACTGCTTTTCCAAAAGGGTAATTTTTGAGGAGCATAAATAGATACCTCATCTTCTTCGTTAAGAACCAAACAGGCAATTTGATATTGGTTTTCTTTTTCTTTTAGACTCAGGGCATAAAATGATTTACAATGTTTAAGAATGATTGAGTCACCTAACGCTATTTCACTTCTTTTACCAACAACCATGTCGTTTGAAATTGAATCTTTTTCATATTCCGTAATGACCAGCGCATTTAATTTGAACTCAATCTCTAATCGTCCCTGGTTCTCACTAATAGACCAAACATTTAAGATCTCATCGGGAAATCCTTCTAAAATCTTGCCATCTCTCGGCTGGGGTCTGTCAAAATAAACAGTTGTACAAGAGTGTAAAAAAACACAAATGAAAACCCCATAAGTAAATGCTTTAAACATAGGATTATTCAATTTTAGTCCAAATATAGTTGTCCATATCATTATTAGTCCCAACAGATGATTTAATCATGAGTCTGTTGTTTTCGTTTTGATAGATGGTTAAAAAAGGAGGCTCTACTCCGTCAGGTAGTTGTTCTAATGGAACATCGAGATTCAAGTCACAAGAACCACCCTCTTTTTTTGAATCAACAGGAGTCACGGTAATTTCATTTGTTCGTCCCATCATGGTTATTTTGAGCCCATCGGATTTAATTTCCATGGCTACCTTCTGCAAAAAACCCGAAAGCTCTTTAGAGACTTCTTCTTTTGTTTTTTCTGGATTCGCCTTCACAAGGGCGGCAATGGTTTTTTCTGTATCAACTTTGTACTCCCCAATGTGTTTTTGGATACAGCTTTGAGAAAAGCCGGTACTTAATACGAAAACGAATAGAAGGCTGGATATAATAGTTCTCATTTTGTTCTTGTTTTGATTAGAACACTAAAGTACATAAAAAGAAGGCTATTTTTATATTGAATTTATACACTGGAAAAAACCCAGTCATTTAATCGCTTTTAACCCAAATATAATTGTCCATCTCTTTTGGGCCGAGCGAACTCATTATCTGAAGCTTATTTTTTTGTTTGAGATATACAGTAAGAAACATGTTTTGAGCTTCTTCTGGAACAGTCATCTCACTCATGTCCAAATGAAGATCGCAATGTCCTTTTTCTTTGGAAGATGTATGAGATGTAAATGGCAGTATACGAGTATATTCGTTCATATACAGCGACAAGGAATCGTTATAGATGACCAATGTAATCCCTTCGATTCTATTTCTTACGTCCTCAGGGAGTTCGCCAGATTCAGTGTAGGCGATTTTATCAAAAAATGGCATCGTTGCTTTTATGTCTACTTTGTATGATCCCGTCAAAGCACCAATGCAATTTTGTGAAAAGGATCCAAAGCTTAGAAATAGTGTACAAAAAATAATGCTGAATTTCATATTATGATTTATTCTTTAACAAGATAGAAAATAAAAATAAAAAACCCTCTGATACCTTCAGAGGGTTTTGAGGTCTCGAGCGGATTCGAACCGCTGTAACCGGTTTTGCAGACCGGTGCCTAAGCCACTCGGCCACGAGACCGTTTTAATGAGGGCAAAAATAATAAATTCTTACAATGTTTGAACGCCTATTTGATTTTGATGATTTTTTGGTGCGATAAAACACCTTGAATATTAGCAGAAACATAATATACACCTGGTTTTACGGACTGACCGTTGTCGTTTTGTCCATTCCAATAAATTTCTTTTTCAGTCATATGTTTAATGACAGAAACCCGATTTCCGAGGTTGTCGTATATGTAAACTTGATCTTGTAAATGCAGTTCGTTCGTAAATGACATCTGAATTCCATCTTGACTAAATGGGTTAGGATAAACGGTGATTTCAGCATTGTCAGACTGTATATATTCCTCAATACTCATTACAGTTAAATCCGTTAAATCGTAATTTTCATCACCTGTAACATATGGTAAATATTGTAGGTAAGTAACAAACATTTCATCTGTTGTATTTAATCCAAAGAAAATGGCTTGGGGTGGTGAAAATGGGTTGTGAATATTTGAAGAAGTGTTGTCAAAGGTTCCATAAGCCTTCAGTTTTGATCCTACAGGAATCTTTTGAAGGTATCGGAACTTGTAAAAATCTTGCCAATCAAAATCCCAATGAGGAATATGAATTAATGGAACGGTGTCTTGTCCTGGTTTTACGGCGTACGTTCCAATTTCTTTTCCTAAAAGGTGCATGTGTGGAAATATGGAAAACAATGAATAATTCATTGATGTTGTCCCGGAGCTTGGATATTGTGCCTCTACCGAAGTTACCTGTTCTGGTGGAAGATAAAAAGAATAGTTAATGAGTAAGGGATCCGAGCTCACTTCACGAACATTGGATTCACTCTGGGGGTAAAAATGAAAAATCACTTTTGTACTGTCCTGTAGACCATAACTTCCAATCGGATAATGCATGTTCAAATTAATTTTGGCTCCTGCATTTACCGAAACACCCAATTTTATTGGGTCTTGAGATGGGAAAATAATGGGTGTTGCTCCAGGTGTAAATCCACCAACGAGTTTTGTGTTTAAATCTGAAGGGCTTGCGCAGTCTCCACCAATGGTGTCTGTAACTTCTGAGCCATTTTGGTCGACATAAACAAGCACGTGATGTACAATTTCAGGATTCCCAGGAATTACTTCCACGGCTTTGATAATTCTATTTTCAGTAAGGTTTGTTGGCAGCGAAAAGCAAACATAATCATCTTCAGCAATGGCTTTGCTTGCATATGTAGGGATCTGAACTTCTAAGTCTCCATCACCCAAAATTGACCCTTGGTTGTAGACAGGAGGAGGAGGGGTTTGAGATGCATCTCCCTCAGGAGTGCCTGTTGTTAGCCAATTTAATATGGTCGTTTTTTCAGAGGCTTCTAAAGTTCTGTCATGTAAGAATTCTGCCGACTCTTCATTGGGTGGCCATGGCGGCATTTGTCCTTGGTAAACCGCGTCATATATCGAGGTAGCCATTGTATTGGCCTCGTTGTAATCCACTAAAGAAAATGGGGCTCCACCACCTTGATGATGACATTTGGTGCATTTTTCATAGAATATTTCTGCTACCTCGCCACTCCATGTTTGAGCAAATGAGAAGCTAAGGGAGAATACAAACAATAGGATTGAAATGAATTTCATGTGGTTTATTTTTATCGAATGTAACGAATATTTAAGTGATTCTAAAATTAGAGCTTTATCAATTTTTGAATGGAACTTTTTTCACTATTATAAAAGGATATGTAATAAAGGCCAGGACAATAATTTTCGGTTAAGATCTTTAATGGCAATTCGGGTGTTTTCACTCCTTTGTATACGAGTTCTCCTAAGCTAGAATATATGTAGATGAAACCACCTTGCTTGGAGGAAATATCAATAGTATTAATGCATGGATTAGGTATTAAACTGAATTCTAAGTTATTTTCTTTAAGAGAGGAACATTCTTCTATCCAAATTTCTAGACTCACAGAGTCAGGACATATTCCTCCCGTTTGATGGGTCACAAGATATATCCAAGGTGATGAGTTATCAGTATTAATTGCACCACTGCTAATATCGAGATCCAATCCTGTGGCAGTAGAACTAAACACACCTTGACCAGGATTAATAACAGTAGGAGTAATGATGCCCTCTCCAATGCAAAGGGAATTCGATTCATAGTAAAAGTTCGCTGAATTTAATGGGTTCATTACTATTTCGACCGTTCCTGATTGAGGAGATAAGCATCCATTTTGATTCGTGTAATTTAAATATACGGACCCTGAAAAATCAACAAGAAGGGTGTCAGTTGATGAGATATTATTACCCCCCACGCCCCAATTAAAAATACCTTCTGTTTGATTGGTTGAATACAGTTGGATTGGTGAGCCCTCACAAAACTCAATTGTCCCACTCAAATTGAGTTCTACAATACTCTCCGGAAAGTCAAATCCAATTTCATAGTCATTGAAATTTTCGCACAACAATTCATTTGTAGTTGTTGGCTTTACAATTGCTGCAAATGTTCCTGATAGTAAATTTACTGTAAAGGTGTTTTGTTCACACGAATTATAGCTTTCCGTGGTGATCAGTTGTGGTACTGAACAGTCGCTAATATTATAGATGTCTACAGTTACGGGGAATTCAGATGATATTAAGATACTCGATAAACCTGGCTCGTAGATTTCGAATCGATACCAGTCATAATCTTTATTTCCATTTTCTGCCCAACAGGAACCAAAAACAGTTTCCCCGCAGGTAACATCTTGATAGATAGGATTGGTCATATAGCATCCGCCGTTATTGTTGTCACCACATATTTCATTTTCTGGAGTGCTATTTATTCCTGAGTCAATATTACATTGATCAAAGGTTTCGATACACAAGCTAAAATCCATGGTGTTTGGAATCCAATCATACCAATCGTAAACGCGTATATAATAATCTTGACCCGGGATTAGTCCACCAATTGTTGTGGATTCATTTTCACCGTCATAGGTCGCGTTTAAGCAAATCATACTGTTTAGATTTGCACAAGTTCCCGAAAAAACTTCAATTACAGGATCCATATCACTTGAACTGAATAGCTCTATCGAAGAAGCATTTGAATTGGCAGTAAACTGGTACCAGATATCATTGTTTGCAACGCCATCACAACCGGGAACAGATTCCGTTGCCGCTTCAAGAGAGCCTTGAACCGGGGTGCAGTTTGCTGTGTGGTTCATGCCAATAGCGTTTACACATTCATCGTTGTCTGGAGGTGCTTGAGCCGTGTAATAAGTGTAAGAATCGATACCGATATAATTAGAATTTGATCCTCCAGGGCCACCATCGGTAACATAATATCTAAAACCTATTCTGCCGTTCGTAGGACCACTTAGTCCTGATAGTGATATTGTATATTGCGTCCAAGATGATGGATAACCAGATGATGAAAGGGCTGGGTTGATACTTAACAAAAGGGTGTTAAATGATCCAACATCTTCTGGGGCAAAACCAACATTAAGATTATTTCCATCTTCACTTAGTCTTACCTCAATTCGATCAGGAAATACGGGGTTAAAATCAATACGTCTCGTGTAAAAGGTAATGATGTCCCCATTGTTAAATGTACGGGATGGGGTAATTGCCCAATTACTTAAAGTCACGGGTGTAGAAGCCGAAGAACTTTGATATCCAGCGCCAATAAACGAATTGGATCCTCCTTCGTAAGCACTAAATTGAGAAGGGTCACCTTGATGCCAACTCTGGTCTTGGGAGCTGCTATTATTTAGAAAATACCAATCGCTTAAGCTGCTGATGTCATCGAAGTCTTCTATAAAAGTTTGACTTATACCATGCGAATAGATCAACATCAAAAAGAAGTGAAAAACAATAGCTTTCCCCATGAATACTATTTATTTATTTCAATCAAGTGAGCTTTCGAAGTTCTATTTTGGTTGTCAAACACTCTGACAATATAGCTTCCAGATTCGATATTTGACAGATTGACTTTGATTTCATTGAGCGTGTAATTTTTAGTATAAATAAGCTGTCCAACAAGATTGTAAATTTCAATTTTGTCTAGAAGATTGTCACTTTTTATAGTCAATTCGTTTTGAGCGGGATTTGGATAAATTTCAAGATCAAAAGTATTGTTTTCAGCGATTCCTGAAGATGTACATTCGTCGTCTATTGGGTTTCCATCACAATCATTTATTGGGTACAAAAATGCCGTTTCCATTGGGTCATTCTCTGGTTGCAATTCAGCCTCATCACATCCCATTTGTTTCACTAAGAAATCTCTAATGAAATCGACTGTTGTATTCATAATCGATGCGTTGCTGATGTATGGAACGTGTCCCGCACCAGGAAAAGTATAAAAATATTCTTCTAGTCCAATAGCACATGCTCTTTCATGAAGCATTCTACTTCCATCAAGGTACATTAAAGGAATGCCAGGATTTACAATTCCCCGATTGTATTTTACCGTATTGTCATTCGTTCCGTGAAGAGAACACAGCGGAACGTCATTGGCTTCAAGCCAGCTGTATCTTGCCAGGGCACCACATCCGTTGATTACACCGTGAACTGTCGATGAATAGCCTGTGCTACCGCTTGTACCTTCCAGACCACCCATAGATGAGATAGTCGATTCATTTAAATAATCAGAGATCTTGCAGGCATCGTCTAAATATGCCATATGTAATGCCGTAATTGCACCTGCGGAGCTTCCTCCTACAAAAATTTTATTGGTATCAATTTTATATTGATTTGTGGTTTGCTTATCCTTATAAAGGAACCGTACAGCCGCACGTAGATCCTGCACAGCACGAACAACCGCTTTAACTGCATTGGCGGAATCTATAGGCCAACCAAACCCAAGACGGTAATCTATTGATGCACACGCGTAACCCATTTTAGAAAATCGTTCAGAGAATTCCACCATGTCGGGATCTGTTTTCGAACCTCCGATGAAACTTCCTCCATGAACCCATACGAGCAAAGGCCGTTCTGTTTCGGTATCACCTTCCGGTTCATAAAAGTCCATTTTTAACGTGGTGCTTCCGCCATTCCAGGAAGTGTTTGATCCATAGGTAATATCTGAGGTTTTTGTAAAGTTTGAAAATACAGTACTCGAGTATCTGCCGTCATCACACGGTGTTTGTGCTGAAAGCAAGTTGCAAATGGATAGAAAAAGTGTAGAAAATAAAATTTGTTTCATGATTTGTATTTAAGTTAGGGAAAGAATGCTGCATCCAAATTTGTGGCATACACCAAGGGATAATTAGCATTATATTTTTGATTAATTAGTTTAATGAACTCGTTTGCAAACAAGGCATTTGTTCTTGGGTTAAAACGTATTCCATCTAGGCCATATGCTCCACCTGAAACAAAAGTAGTACTCATGTTTATACCGTTGTAAGGAAATTTAGATTGTATTTTATCGAAAAAGGTTCCCGCTTCAACTAAGCCAAGGTCAAACTCAATGGCAAGAGAACGAATG
>CAJQPH010000093.1 GCA_905480165.1 uncultured Flavobacteriales bacterium | reverse complement strand
CGTGAATAAAAAGATAACCATAGCCATAGATGGCCATTCCGCATGCGGAAAAAGCACCCTAGCGAAAGGAATGGCAGCCAAACTCAACTATGTTTTTATTGATTCAGGTGCAATGTATAGAGGTGCCGCCTTATTTGCACTTCGAAATGGATGTCTGAATCCTGAACTAGATAAAAACTTACTACTGTCTCTTCTTGACCAGCTTGATTTGAGCTTTAAGAATGTAAAGGGAACGAATTGTTTGTTTTTAGGAGGAGAAAATATTGAAGAAGAGATTCGCCAACCGCATGTTGCAGCAATTGTTTCAAAAGTCGCGACCATAAAGGAAGTCCGTGTTAAATTGGTCGCACAACAACAAGAGATGGGAGTAAAAGGTGGAATCGTTATGGACGGAAGAGATATTGGCTCTGTAGTTTTCCCAAATGCTGAGCTTAAATTATTTGTTACGGCATCGACTGACATTCGTTCAAAACGAAGATTTCTAGAATTACAAGATAAAGGGATTAATCAAGATATAGGAGAAGTACAAAAGAACTTAATTGAAAGGGATTACATCGATTCAAGACGTGAGGAAAGCCCATTAATTCAGGTTGAAGATGCCATTGTTTTGGACAACTCAGAACTCTCTAAAGAAGAGCAGCTTGATTGGGCCTTGAGTAAAGCTTTTGATACTATTCAACCTTCCTCTTCCATTTAAAAACTTTTATCTGACGCCTTTCGTTGTCCCCAATAATATGGTAATCAACAATAATATCACCATGGGTATTGGGACACTTTATTTCAAAGTTTTTGAATTCAGGAGATGCATTAGAAGCATGAGGAATCAGAATCTCATTTATCTTTGTTACCTCGTTATCAACAGAGACACGATCAATTTTAATGGTATAAAAGCCAATATTTTCTATCTCTAATATCAACTTACCTTTCCTACTCTTGACAGGATAGGCATGAATATAGTCTTCCTTATCAAATGATTCTCTAATGTAACTGGCTCTATCAAAAAATGCAGCTTTGCTGTATTTGAATTTTTTATTTCCGTATGAAAAAATCTCATCCTCAAATGACGATGGATCAGATTGAATTATGGCAAGTTTCTTTTTGATTTCACTGTCATTATTCTGAAAAAACTGAATCAACCATTCTTTTTCAGAATAAAGCTTGAGATAATGGATGTAACTCGTGTAAAAATCAACATCAAAAGTTTCAGGACTTACAAATAAAAAGCGATACCAGTCTTTGTATAAATCCACCCAAACGTCTTGAACAAATTGCTTTAATGGGATTGTAGCACTGACCTCATAAGTCATTTTGTTTTTAAAAAAATATTCGTTGTAATGACCATCATAACCAATTGGTTCTAGTAAGTCGTTATTGGGGTTGAAATAAAAACGTACACTCTTCCAAGCTTGAGCATGCGGTATCCACAACACATCAGTCAAAGCAAAATATTTTGCCAGCTTTTCGACATTGAAAACTTTTGACGTTTTCATCTTCCCTCTTCGCCATAATTCCAAATTTGAAATAGCCAACTGCATTAATTTAGGATCATTTTTTTGCCAATATTTATCTTGAAATGGATCCACATAAGTGGTTTCAAAATCATCTAAAGAATAATCCTCGTTAAAGCGAATAATCGGCCCTAACGGTAGACCATTATTGGTTATTAGAGAATTCTCAAAATGTTCTTCAAAGGCATAGATTCCAAGATCACAGCCATCCACCTTCAATCTAATAAACTTGTATTTTAATCCAATCAAATCAATTGAATGCAATGCTTTATGAAAGATCCATTCATAAATATAATTTCTTGCTCCAGCTCGATGCAAAGAAAAACGCTTTACATTGAATATACTTTTCCCGTCTGTAGTTTTTACTCTGAAAGACCACTTGGCCTCATCATTAAAATGTATCGCCCTATCCCCTTTTAATCGTGCCTGAATTAAAACCGTATCGTTATTATAAACAAGTTTTGCATCTACAAATGAAAAATCTCGATTTCCATCTATTGCATTCTGACGTTGGGTTTTAATCTCTGCCAACGCAGAATCTGAAATTATGAGATTGAGTTCGTCTACAGGAATATTTATATTTTCTTTCGCATTACATGAACTCTGACAAGCAACAATAGATAATTTGATTTTTTGAACAACTGAAAATTTATACTCAAGCATCAGACCCACTGTCAAAGCAATAGAAAAAGCCAATGAAATCCAGATAAGATTTGAATATCTTTTCATTTATAAACACTTGATTAATAAATAATTAACAATGCAATGTAATGATTTAATTTTCAATTAATTAAAAAATATTGCAATTATAAAAATGTCATAATGGTAGTTCACTTTTCTCTAGAAAATAATTAACAATAATTTGTGCTTTAAAATGGCCGACCTTGTATTTTTCTTTAAGGCAGGCTTTCATTTCCTTTTTATTGGATTGCTTTTCGCCATCTAGTACTTTGAACCACTCTTCCAATGATTTCCCTGTTTTTTCTGGGAGGTTTTTGACAATTGCATGTTCCATTTGTTTTGGTGACGAGCCCATATTCTTTTTTAACGTTTAGTTTAACAAATCGTTTTAATGTGTATAATACATTGTTGTACTCCGTTTTTTATTTAAATGTCAATTTGATACCTTCTGTAACCATCCCCGTTCCAATTATCGCAAGAATTAATCCCATTAACTTTCCAATTACAGCTATTAAATTGTTGCCTACTTTTTTGACTATCAAGTCACTTAAAGCAAAAGCCAAATAAGTTAGAAAAATCATTAAAGCAAAAATAGATATAACAACTCCAATATGAATGTATGTTGCATCAGTAACAAAGTTCATTGCCGTTACAATAGTTCCAGGACCTGCTAGAATGGGTATAGCCAAAGGGGAGATTGCAAGATTACTTTTATCTTCTGAATTGGCATTGTTATGCACTTTAGACTTTTTAGACATTAACATTTCAAAGCCAACATAAAATATTAGGATTCCTCCTGTTATTTTAAAAGCAGGGATTGTAATTCCAAATAATTCGAAGATATATTTACCAGCGATAATAAAAGCTACGACTATAATAAAAGCTGTAATTGAAGCTGTTTTAGCAATCTTTTTCTTTCCTTCTTTATCTTCACCTTCAACAAGACCTAAGAAAACAGGTGTGTTAGCTATTGGATTCATAATAGCAAAAAAGCCCATAAATACCGTCAATCCATAGGTGATTAAGTTTTCCATGTTTTATTTTTTAGAGTTTATTTATTATTTGAAACTGGTGAATGAAGTACAACGGTTTGGCTAAACTGCGTTTTAATGTATTTTAGGTTTTGTTATCTTCATTCTTGAAGTATGTAAATTAACCGGGGTCGAAAAAGTTTTTGTCCTCTGGATGACTATTTTCAAAACTAATAACCCCGCTTCCTTTTAAAAACTGAAAACCTCCGAAAACGATAGCTCCCCAAAAAATATAACCAGAGTCCGATAAAGTGCCTAGGATTCCCCCTACGCAGAATAGAGCACCTATAATCATATCTTTTTTATTTCTTTTTTTTTGTGCTGTATTAATTTCACTTTGGATATGAGAAACAACTTGTTCAGCAGTTTCTGAATCAATACCTTTTCTAATTAATTCATCAATAGTTTCGGTTGGTGTGTTTTTCTCCTTAATTAAAGAATGAGTAGCAATTTCATAGATTTTATCAATAATTTCTTGGTCCTCTTGCATAATGTTCTTTTAATAATAGATTAACTCAATTTGAAAACTATTGATGATAACG
>CAJQPH010000092.1 GCA_905480165.1 uncultured Flavobacteriales bacterium | reverse complement strand
GGAGGTTTGGGCGTGTTTGAACCAAGAAAACCACCTATTCAAAATATTTCTGAGTTCGAAGATTGTGGTGTCGAATACATCATCAAAGATCCAGAAATGTATAGAGGTAAAAAGTGCGTAATAGCAGGAGGAGGGGACTCTGCTCTTGACTGGTCCATTTTCTTGGCTGAAAAGAAAATTGCAAAAGAGGTTGTGCTTGTACACCGAAGTAGCTCTTTTAGAGGTCACTTGGATTCTGTTCAAAAAGCAATTGACTTAGCCGAAAAGGGTGACATAAAGCTCGTAACAGAGGCAGAGGTTACGGGGTTAGTAGGTGGAGATAAATTAGAGAAAATTCAAATCACACATCAAAAAACAGGTGAAATGTTCGAGGATACCGATCATTTTATACCACTTTTCGGATTAAAACCATCCTTGGGACCGATCGGTAAGTGGGGATTGGAGATAGAAAAAAATGCCATAATTGTAGATCCTGTTGATTATTCAACGAATATTCCAGGTATATACGCAGTAGGAGATGTGAATACTTATACGAACAAATTAAAATTGATTCTTTGTGGTTTTCATGAGGGAACCTTGGCAGTTCAATCGGCGTTTGCACGAATACATCCTGAAAAAAAGAATGTACTTAAGTATACTACAGTAAACGGAGTTCAAGGCTTCTAATTGACAATTTGATATCTTTACGGAGTAAGATTTTATATAATGAATCGTTATTCTCTTAATACTTTAATATTACTTGGGGTTATCTCTATGGCCGGCATCATGGTTATACAAGGTGTTTGGGTTCGAAAGACCATGGAGTTGCAAGTGAAGAATATTGCCATTCAAGAAAAGGAAGACAGCTTAAATCTTAAAGAATTTTCAGAACAAAGCCATGTGGCTCTGAGAAATGTGTTGGAAAAGATCAACACCAATTTATCAGATAGTTCAGATTTATATGGTGCGGTTAAGCAGATCAGAACCAACAGGTTTAGGGTAGATATTAATGAAGAGCTACAACCCTATTATCTTGAAACTTTACTCAAAAAAGCATTTTATGAGCAGAATATAAATCAGGATTTTGTCTATGGTATTTATGATTGCTTTACGGATTCGATTGTTTACGGGAATTTAATAAAGTACACCAAAGAGTCGTCCTATGAACCCATTTCTCTTGATGATGCTGGTATTACTTCTGAAAGCCTATCTATTAAAAATGATGGACATTACTTTACTGTGTTTTTTCCGAATGTTGAGGCAAAAACCATTCAACCTGTTCAGTTCATCTCTCCATGGATATATATTGGTGTAATTATATTGCTTGTAATGGTTTTTTTCGCCTACAGTCTCGTGATTATCTTTCGTCAGAAGAAATTGTCAGAAGTTAAAAACGACTTCATTAATAACATGACGCATGAGTTAAAGACGCCTATTTCCACGATTTCTTTGTCAAGTGAAATGTTGATGCGTATGCCGAATGGTGATGATTTTAATAAAATAAAACGATATGCTGGAATTATATATGATGAAAACAAACGTCTTGAGCATCAGGTAGAACGCGTATTAAATGTAGCCAAGCTTGATAAGGATAAATTGGTGCTAAATAAAGAAAAAATCAATATTGAAGAAATCTTGGTTCAGCTTAGTGATAATTTTAAGCTTATTGAAAATAAGAAAGGGTCTGAAATTCTGCTTGAAATAGGAGATGTGAGTCATGAAATTACGGCCGACCCGGTGCACATAACGAATGTCATTCATAATTTAACGGACAATGCGTTGAAGTATAGTGGAGAAAATGCAAACATTAAAATCTCAACAAGTAGAAGTAAAAAGGAGCTGGTTATTCATTTTGTAGACCAGGGGATTGGAATTAAAAAGGAACATTTGAAGTCTATTTTTGATAAGTTTTATAGGGTTCCAACGGGAAACATACATAATGTGAAAGGATACGGTTTAGGTCTATATTATGTAAAACTTATTGTTGAATCACATCAAGGCTCTATACTTGTTCAAAGCACGATAAACAAGGGCAGCACATTTACCATAAAACTTCCTTTTTCTTAAGTTTTTTCAAGATTGAATCAGGTTGAGGAAAGATTCCTTTTCTTTTCATTATTTTATCTCTTCCAAAGAGAATGATTTCCTCTTTAATATCAGAGTAATCTGTTTTTGCTTTTAAGACGTAGTTTCGTTTTTCTCTTTTTTCTACTTCGTATGTGCCTTCATATTGCACATTATCAATTTTTATTGTAAAACTTGAATTTTCAATCTTGATAAAAATCTCACTGGAATCAACTTCAATGAGATTTTGGCCTGTATTAATTTCATAGCTGGAGATCAGACCCTTGTATACACCTTGGTCTCTCTTCTTGATTTGAGCATTGCTGCAAATACTGAAAGAAATAAAAAAAGTGAGTAAAATCAACTTCATGGAATTAAAATTAACATATTTATTTGTCTTTAAATGGTTATTAACTTGTTAAAAAATCCTTTGTCATAAATGTGACTTAAAGACGATTTAATTCTATTTTTGAAGTATGAGACAGTACCACGATTTAATGAAGCATATTCTTGAAAACGGAACAAAAAAAGAGGATCGAACAGGAACAGGAACCTTATCTGTTTTCGGTTACCAGATGAGATATGATTTAAATGAGGGTTTTCCTTGCGTAACCACCAAAAAGCTACATCTGAGATCGATTATTCACGAATTGTTGTGGTTTTTAAAAGGAGATACCAATATTAAGTATCTCAAAGAAAATAAGGTATCTATTTGGGATGAATGGGCTGATGAAAATGGAAACTTAGGACCTGTTTATGGTTCTCAATGGAGAAGCTGGCCCACAAGCGATGGAGATACAATTGATCAAATCAAACAGATTATTCAACAAATAAAAGAAACACCGGATTCGAGGAGAATTATTGTTTCTGCATGGAATGTTGGAGAAATTAAAAACATGGCACTTCCTCCTTGTCACGCATTCTTTCAATTTTATGTTGCAGACAATAAATTGAGCTGCCAACTATACCAAAGAAGTGCAGACACCTTTTTAGGGGTTCCATTTAATATCGCTTCTTATGCGCTTTTAACCATGATGGTTGCTCAAGTTTGTGACTTGGAGCTTGGTGATTTTGTCCATACATTGGGTGATGCTCATTTATACCTCAATCACTTGGAGCAAGCAGAATTGCAATTAAGTAGAGAACCTCGCAAATTACCTGTATTGAAAATCAATCCAGATGTAAAAGAGCTATTGGATTTCAAGTACGAGGACTTTGAGCTTCTAAATTATGATCCTCATCCACATATTAAAGGAGCCGTTGCGATATGATGAAGTTTTCATTGATTGTAGCCATGGACAAGAATCATGGAATTGGAAAAAATAATGATTTGATGTGGCATTTGCCTAAGGATATGAGGTTTTTCAAATCTACAACTGAAAATCAAGTAGTGATTATGGGGCGGAAAAATTATGATTCTATACCAGAAAAATACCGACCACTTTCCAATAGGCAGAATGTGATCATTACCCGAAACAAAGCGTTTAAGGCGACAAATTGCTTGGTCTTTCATACCGTTGATGAGGCCTTGAATCATTTTGTAAATGACGAAAGAGAAGTCTTTATCATAGGTGGTGGTGAGATTTATAAAATTGCCATGAATTTAGAGGGTTTGGAGAAAATGTACATTACAAACGTTGGTGGTGTGTTTAATGCGGATACCTTTTTTCCGAGCTTTGACAATACAAAGTGGGAGAAAGAAAAAATAATGAGTCAAGAACTTGATGAGAAACACCAATTCACATTCAATACTTTTCTCTACACCAAAATATCAGACAAGTAATAAACGGCACTTAAAGCGGCTGTTTCTGTTCTTAATCTATTCTTGCTGAGCTCTACTGAAATGTATCCAGAGTCCATTGCTTTTTGAATTTCAGTATTCGAGAAATCACCTTCAGGACCAATAAGAAACGGCCTCATTTGTTCCATTTCTTTACCCTTTATTTTATGATCAATATTACAATGACCAATATAACCTTTGGGGTGTTTTTTGATGAAATCATCAAATTTAATAGCTTCTTCTATGATTGGGAGGTGAAATCTTTTGGATTGTTTTAGCGCCGAAATTGTGATTTTGATTAATCTCGCCTGATTAAAGCTACGACGTTCGCTATGTTCACAATTTATTAAAGACAGTCTGTTTATTCCTATTTCAGTAGCTTTTTCCATAAACCATTCTAAACGATCACTACTTTTTGGAATTGCCATTGCAATGTGGGTTTCAGAATAATGCAGCTCATGTTGCTTCTTATTGATGATCTTTACCTCACACCTTTTGTGATGGTCATCTATAATTTCACACATAAATTGTCCTCCATGACCATTAATCATTTCAATATTACTTCCGGTTTTATTTCTTAGCACCTTAATACAGTGCTTTGACTCTACCTCTGAGAGTGTATAGGTATCATGTTCTATGGTACAGTCGGGAGCGTAAAAAATCATGGGTTTACCAATTTAAATACGAGTTCTTTCATTAAATCAGAATCGGTTGAGCTGGTATTTCCATATCCTTTTGATTTTAAATCGAACTCTTGAAGGATTTCCATATTCTTTGCAATTTTCTTTGGGCTATATCTGCTTTTTGCCTTCATGAGTTCACCTGCGACAAAAGGGTGTACACGAAGTGTTTTAGCAATAGCTTCTCTTGACCCTTGTTTGAGGAAATGGATCTTCAGAATTTGAGTGTAAAAAGTAAATAACGACGAAATGATCACCACTAATGGGCCCGCTTTGGGATTTGATTCGAAATAATTGATAATCTTATATGCCTTATTTAGATCTAATGCAGAAACGGCATTTGTTAATTCATAAACATTATATTCTTTTGAAATACCAATATTTTCCTCAATATGCGCTTCTGTGATCTGTGTGCCTTTATCAATAACAACACCTAGCTTTTTGATTTCATTGACAATTCGGCCAAGATCATTACCGATAAACTCATTAAGAAGCATGGTACCTTTAGAGGTAATTGAATAGCCAGTGCTGCGAATGTGATTTTGAATCCATTCATTTAATTGGTATTCCTTAACGTTTTGTGAATGGAAGACAAGGCCATTTTTTGCGCTTAGTTTTAGTGCTTTCTTCCTAAGATCATATTTTTTGTATTTGTAGCACAAAACAAATATGGTTGAAGGATTTGGGTTTTCAAGATATGTACAGAGTTCTTCTATTTTCTTGAAATACTGGGCTTCCTTTAAAACGACCAATCTTTTTTCACTTCCCATGGGAAATGACTTGAGCTCATTAAGGAGCATATTTGGCTCAGCACTTTTGCCGTATATAATACTCTGGTTAAACCCCTTTTCATGTTCTTCAAGGCAATTGGCGATGATCGCATCACTGATCGCATCAATAAAATAGGGTTCCTCTCCATGTAGAAAATATATGGGTTGAAAATTTTTATTTTTTACTTCTTTAATAATCAGCTTATGACTCATGTCTTTTTTCCCAGATTTGAATCAACTCTATTAAGGTTTTAACTGATTTTTGCATGTCTTGCACCACAACATATTCATGCTTGGAATGAATGGCCATTTCACCGGTAAACAAATTTGGACAAGGCATACCCATAAACGAGAGTCTGGACCCATCTGTTCCTCCTCTAATCAAATCACAATAGGGTTCAATCCCAACGTTTTTCATGGCTTCTTCGGCATATTCAGTAACCTGAGGAAAGTCATTTAAAATCTCTTTCATGTTTCTATATTGCTCAGTTACTTCTATTTGATAAGTAACACCAGGATTTGATTCTGAAATCGTTTTTATTTTTTCTTCAATAAGAGATTCGTATTCCGCAAGTTTCGACGTCTTATGGTCTCTGATAATGAAATCCACCTCTGCTTGCTCTAAGCCTCCTGAAATAGACATTGGGTGAATAAAGCCTTCTCTTTTCTCCGTCGTTTCTGGAGTCATGCAGTCTTGGGGAAGTGAGGTGATAAGTTGTGATGCTATTTTAATGGCATTAATCATTTTGTTTTTTGCATATCCTGGATGTGCACTTATACCATTAATAATTACCTTCAGTCCGTCTGCAGAAAATGATTCATCTTCAATTGAACCAACAGGCCCTCCATCTAATGTGTATCCGAAGTCGGCATTTAATTTGTCCATATCCAGATAGTCTACACCTTTTCCTATTTCCTCATCTGGAGTGAATAATATTTTGACCGGTCCGTGAATGATGCTTTCATTTTCTTTTAAATGTTGAACGAAGTCCATTATAATAGCAATTCCTGCTTTGTCATCTGCACCCAAAAGTGTTTCTCCGCTAGCCGTTATAATATCATCTCCTATTTTCTTGAGTAGATATGGATGTTTTTTAGTTTCAATAATCTGGGTATTATCGTCTGGTAAAACAATTGGCTCTCCCTGATAGTTATGGTGAATAATAGGTTTAACATTTGTTCCACTGCAATCAGGAGCGGTGTCCATATGCGAACAAAAACAAATTGTTGGAATGTTTTCTTTTTCAGAATTAGAAGGGATGGTGCCAAATACATAACCGTATTTATCCATTTCAACGTTCTGAACACCCAATTCATTGAGCTCTTCCGCCAATAACTTTCCTAAGTTTTTCTGTTTGGAAGAGGAGGGAAATGTATCCGATTCTGGATCTGCAGTTGTATCAATTTTTGCGTATCGTATAAAACGTTCTTGCGATGTGAAATTGTAATTCATAAAGCAAAGATAAGAAACCAATAAAATTGAGATTAAATACCTACGATGATGTTTCGTAATATTTTTAATTCGTCCACTTTTTCTTCATTTCCAACTTTCTGAAACGAAGAGATAAGGTTCGTTAGCATTCTTTTTATAATGGCAGAATTTGAGCAGGGTTCAAAAAATTCTCTACGGTGTTCAAACTTAAGTTCATCCAAGAATTGTTTGATTTCATTGGTGTTGAATATTACACCATTAGAAAAAGCATTTATGTAAAAGAGAACCCCATATTCATTTTGTTCATTAATCATCGCTCCAGAGCCTCTTTCATCCATGTAAGCCAAGACAAAATGATTTGGAAGATTGACGCCATAAATTGGAAGGTCAAGGGATTGGGCAATGATACTATAGATCAAGCAAATGCTTAATGGATTTCCTTTTTTACTTTCTATAACCGTATTGATGTAGGAATTAATGGGAGAGTGATAATTCTTGCTGTCACCATGTAATTTATGTTCCTTAAAGAATATGCGATTAAAAACTTTCACCTGTTCAAAAGCAGTTAAGTGATCATTTAATTCAAGCCAAACATCTCTTCTTAAGCTTTGAATATAATCCCGTATTTCTGCTTCGTTTAATCCGGGGTACTGATATCTTGCAATAATAATCGCGCCCTCAAGTAAATCTTTTTCGGTACACTCATTCCACTTTTCTAGTGCGGTTTTAATATCTTCAAACTGAATGTCGTGTATGACATTTTCAATTCTACTTTGAAATACAAGACCGTAATAGTCATCTTCCCAAGATTTTTCAAGGTAAGGGATTGCTTTACTTCCACATTTGATTAACTCATCACGAACATGAAGAAAAATATCTTCATCTGGATCGTCAATTAATTTGACCAAAGCTTTTATTGATGGACTGTGATTACCCATAAAACAAATATATCTATGTGTTCACTTACTTACAATCACTACCAAATTGTTTTTCAATGCGCAATTGTTAATTGAATATGAAACCCTTTTAGGTTAATTGCGTTAAATCCTTTGAATCTAAATTAACTTTGCTACAGGTTAATGATTAAAAGGAGACTTCGGTCTCCTTTTTTATTTTAGGTTTTAGGGCTGACTCCAGTCGATCCAATGCCATTTGATTTTCTGCACTTCCAAAAGCAAGACTTATTTTTTGTTTTTCCCTTTTTGTAAGATGCCAAGACAAAGAAATTCGTTCGTTATAGTCTTCTCGTAGATTGAAAGTTATTTTTTCAAATGGAAATGTGAAGCTTTCGCTACACATCTTCATAAGTTGTTCTTGATCAAGATCCTGTGTTCTGGTAAAGTTATTATAGACATTTCCAAAGGGTAATAATATTTTGTCTAATAAAGAAACCTCTTTGTAATATTCATTTTGCATGATTCTTTTGGTGTCCCTGACTTCTATTATTACAACGCCTGAGGTGTTGTTCTTTATCCATTCGCTAAGAGCAAAAAGATAGTCAACAGTTACTTTTCCTCCATAGTTATCTCGAATTCCAGAATCCATTAATTGAATCTCAGGAACAGTTGGCATTCCCATCATAGGCATTATCATGGGGAATGTAGCATTCGCTCTTAAGACACTGGAGAATCTAATTTCTTGAGGGTTATTGCTACTAAAAAAAGTTTGAAAGTCGATGTTTTCATAGGACGTGCTCTTATTGTCTTGAATTAGAAAACTCAAGTTTTGAGAAGACATGAGCATTCTTCGTCCATCATTCACTATAGTCGGGCTAAAAATCATCAATGGAATTTGGCTATTTAATTCTGGACGTTTGTAGTAACCCAATGGATGCTCTATATAATTATTTAAGTTTTGATGGAGCTGTTTTTCAAATTCTGCGCCTCTTTCTTGGGTGTATTTTTTACCATTGTATTCCATTTGCTTATACCTCATGAACAAGTCGCTCGTAGATGCGGAAAAGGAAAGTTTATTTAAAAGGTCTTTACCCAACATATCTTTATAGACCTGTTCGTTTTTATTATCGATCTCACCAAGGGTGTTTCTCAAAATGAGTTCACGGTAAAATGCGGCCCCAACCATTCCACCTGAAGCACCAGTAATCATTTGCAAGTGCTTGCTGAGTTTTTGATCGAGAATATCATCGCAATTTGATAAAACCGTGAAAGTCCATAAAGCACTTCTTAAGCCTCCTCCAGAAGTGTTGAGTATAACGAGCTTGGGTTTTTCTTCTTGAAATTTATTCTTCCAATTTTCAAGAATGGTCGATATCGCATGATCTGATTCTGTTGAGTCACCATAGAGCTTGTGTTTTTCTCTGATGTTTTTTAGATTGTATTCGACCAGCTTATCCTTAGAATAATCCATTCCAATGGCATAGCTGGTATATCGAAACAGATCAAAATGCTTGGATATGAATGACATGGCAATGATTGAAATGAAAATAGCAGGGTAGGCCCACCTATGAAACCAAGACGACAATGCCCCAAAAGCCATTGTAATTATGGTCAGTAAGGTTATAATACTCATTGAAGCGGGTACCTCAAAAAGAGAATAGTTTCTTAAGAAGCCCAAACTTAAAAATGCAGAAATGGTAATGATTTCAAAAATAAGAGCGTTGATTCGGTTTTGAGAGAAAACCTGCTTTATTACTTGCTCATCGAGATGAGAAACACTTCTGCTTTTGTGGATTTTAAAATTCCTTCCGATATAATAGATTTGTCTTTTTCTATTTTCGCGGAAATAATTGTACCATTTTTTACCTGCACCTTTATTGGTTATCGAAGAAACAGGATTCGATTCGGGCAGATTGTCATCAGTATCCTTATTGCGTCTCAGTGGAAAAAAATATAAAATAGACAATAAGATAAAAAGTAAAAATCCAATAATAAAAAAGATGTTGTAAATAAGGACGGTAGATACAGGTGCGAATTCCTCATAAAGTTGGAATTTCGACATCTTTACAAGATAAACTATAATGAAAATTAAAGGCAGAAGTGCGTTATTGATACAGAATCGAAAAAAGGGAGTAGAAACCACAACAAGAAAAGGAAATCTCGGTCCTAGTTTTGTATAGCTGTAAACGTTGAAACCCATTGTGAACCCGCCTAAAGAAAATCCCAGAAGTAAAAAGGACCACAAGCTGACTTCTCCGAGGTATTCCGGTGAAAAAAACAGAAAAGGAACGCCGAAATTTGCACCCAATGATTCAAAAATGATAGCGAATAATAATCCCCAATACAAGAGACCAAAGAAATTGTATTTCAGGTGTCCTTTTAGGAGTACAAGAGGGAAGAAATCACGTATCAATTTTAGGTTTTCAATCATACTTCTTTAAGTTAAAAAAAAGAAATTTGAAATTAGAATTTTGACCATGTTATTTATCTCACTTTTAAATTATTCATTGTTTTAATAAAATTTGAATGAATATCTTCGTTTAGATGGGATCCTTCTTTAATGATCCATTGACCATTGATTATGGTTCCAAGATTCATCGAGGAGTCTGCGGCATACACCAGGGTATTTGTTCGGTTTTTCTGTGAACAGGTTTGAATTAAAGGGTGATTATCCATAATAACCAACGCGTCGAGAGGTTCTCCTATTTCAAAAAATGCTTTTTGCTCATTGCCCATGGATTTTCTTCCATTGACTAATGCACTTTCGATGGCAATTTGACCATTATCGGCACTAACGGTATTGCCGAAAGTATTTCGACTGTGCGTAATTAGTCTTTGCCCATAATCTAAGATTCTAATTTCTTCGAGAGGATTAATACCAATATGACTGTCCGTTCCAATCGACCAATTCCCTCTTTTCTTCAGGAATTTAGATAAAGGAAACAGCCCATCACCCAAATTCCCTTCGGTGCTTGGGCACAGCACAACATTAGAACCTGCCTGTGTGATTTGTTCTATTTCTTTGTCTATCAAATGAGTCGCATGAACCAAATGAAAATTTTCATCAAGATTCACATGATTTGCAAACCATTCAATAGGTCTTTGCCCAGAATGCGCAAGACATTCTTCTATTTCTTTTAGCTGTTCTGAAACATGAATATGCAGAGGAGTATTTTTATTTTTAACTTCACATAGTTGAATTATATTTTCAAATTCAACCGCTCTTAAAGAATGAATGCCATAGCCTACATTCGCATGGTCGTAATTTAGGGCGCTTTTTTCACAAGCCTCAAAAAGCTTCATGTAATCTTCAAATGACTTAGAAATGAAACGGCATTGTTCCTTTTCTGCGTCTTTTCCAAATCCTCCTTTTTCATAATAGATTGGAACAAGCGTTATTTTGATTCCAGCGGTTTGGGCTGCAGCCATCAATCGTTCACTCATTTCTGATAATTGAGTATAATGATTCCCTTGTTGATCATGATGCAAGTAATGAAATTCAGCAACATGAGTGTATCCATTTCTCAACATTTCCTTGTAGAGCATAGTTGCAATATCTTCCAATTGTTTGGGTGAAATGTGTAGCGCAAGTTTGTACATGCTGTTTCTCCAACTCCAAAAGTCGTTTTGACCAGGAGCGACGGAATGGAGCTCTGCCAATCCAGCCATTGCGTATTGAAATGCATGCGAATGTGCATTTTGAAATCCAGGTAATGCAAATCCTTTGGAGCTCATACTGCTATCCACTTCTGAATTGATGGAAATGATAATTCCGTGAACATCAGTTTTAACCACTACATTATCAACCCAGCCTTCTTTTTGGAGAATGCCTTTAAAAGCAAATTCATTCATTCATTAAGTTGATTAAATTTTTAAATGTTTTTATCAAAGTTCTTTTAATCTCTTCCGCCTTGGAGTTGTCGTAATCCATTTCATTATTCGACATATAAAGGTCTTTTGACATTTCTAGTTGAAGGGCATGGATATTGTTTTCAGGGTCTCCTTTTGAACGGGTAAGGAATCCTCCTTTAAAGGGATGGTTATGTTCTACCGAAAGCTTACTTTGTTTTAGAGAATTCAAAGTGGTTTCAATTATTTTTAATGAAGCAGTCTTGCCATCGTTATCTCCTAAGATCAAGTCTGGGAAATCATTTTTTTGAATGGTATTTACATTTCGTCTAATCGAATGTGCGTCCCAAAAAAGAACATTTCCAAATTCATTTTTAAGCTCATTTAGGATCAAGTCAATTTTTTCATGATATGGCTCATGATATACTTGAAGTCGTCTTTGTACTTCTTCTTTATTTGGTTCATCATTAGAAGAGGTGTAGATGGCTTCTCCCAAAAAATCGGTCACGGGGCATAAACTTGTAATAATTCGACCATCATTGTAGAGGCTTTTATTTTGCGGAGTTCTATTTAAATCAATGACCCATCGAGAATAGACGGCTTCAATGACTGTAATTCCCAACTCATTGGCGAAGTCATATAGTTTTTCAAGGAACCAATCAGTGTCATCAGGTTTTGGAATTTTCGATTGATCATAATGATCAATTATTTCATTAGGAAAAGCCGTACCGCAATGAGGAATACTTATTAGGATGTTTGTTTTTTCCCCTTTAGGATATGATATTTTGTAGGGAGAAGAATTTGTTGCTTCTTGCATATTTACATTATTCTTATCCATTGATGTTATCCATTAATGACTTAAAATCAGCCGGTGCTTTTATTGGTCTAAAATTTTCTTTTGAAACAAAAACAAGTTCCGTATCTGCTGTTGCAATTAATTTCTGTTTTAAATATATAGAATACTTGAAAATGATTTGAGAATTTTTAATATCGCTAATTTCGGTTTTGATTTGAATCACATCATCGTATTTTGCGGGTGCAATATATTTAATAGAGAAGTTTCTTACGGGTAATAATATTCCCTTTTCTTCTAGCTCTTTGTAGGAGATTCCTTTTTCTCTGAGAGCCTCAACTCTAGCCACTTCGAGAAACTGAGCATAATTGCCATAATAACAGAAACCCATTTGATCTGTTTCACCATATCTAATTCTAATTTCTATTTGAGAAGAAGCCATTTAATTGTGTTTTTTCTTTCGATAAAGCTAAATAAATATTAGATTAGTATAACAAAACTCGAATCAAACTGAAAGCACTACTTTCACTTAACAAAAGTTTTCAAAAAGTCAATAGCAATTGAGGTTTTTTTTTAACTTTTTTATGAGAATATTTGTCCTAAGAAATTCGACACGCTAAAAGGCGAAAAAAAAAGAGTTTTAAACCAAATTAGAAATAGTCTGCTATGAGTAAAAACCACGAAGGTGCATGGGAATCCTGTCTAAAAATCATTAAGGATAATATATCTCTTCAAGCATTTAAAACTTGGTTTGAACCAATAGTTCCTGTTAAGCTAGAAAAAAACATATTAACAATTCAGGTGCCTTCTTATTTCTTTTACGAGTGGTTAGAAGAAAATTACATCACCTTGTTAAGAAAGGTGGTAAAAAAGCAGCTTGGAAGCGAAGGAAGTTTGGAATATAGTATCGTAATGGAAAACAACAATAAGTCGACCAATCCATACACTGTTAAAATACCTGCACAAAGTTCTAACTCTTTAAAAAACTCACCTGTGAATGTTCCAATAAGTGGAAATGAAAAGCAAATTAGAAATCCATTTGTTATTCCAGGTCTTAAAAAATTAAATATAGAATCAAATTTGATTCCAGCTTTTACCTTTGAGAATTTTATTGAAGGTGAATATAACCGTTTGGCTAGAGCTTCTGGTTTTGCAGTTGCCAATAAGCCAGGAGGAACAGCATTTAACCCTTTATTGATATACGGAGGTGTAGGTTTAGGTAAAACGCATTTGGCACATTCGATAGGTATTTCTGTTAAAGAAAATTTCCCTAACAAAACAGTCTTATATGTACAATCCGAAAAATTCGCTCATCAATTTATAGATGCGATCAAAAATCAATCAACAAATGACTTTGTTCATTTTTATCAAATGATTGATGTGCTGATAATGGATGATGTTCAGTTCTTTTCGGGAAAAGAGAGAACTCAAGATGTATTTTTTTCTATTTTTAATCACCTTCATCAAAATGGAAAGCAAATTGTATTGACTTCTGATAAAGCTCCTGTTGAAATGCAGGGTATGGAGCAACGCTTACTTTCTCGTTTTAAGTGGGGTCTTTCTGCTGATTTAGGCACGCCTGATCTTGAAACAAGAATTGCCATACTTCAGAAAAAAATGTACGGTAGTGGTATTGAATTGCCCAAAGAGGTAGTAGAATATTTAGCGTATTCAATCAATACAAATGTTAGAGAGATTGAAGGGGCGTTAAACACACTGTTGGCTCAAGCATCCTTAACTAAAAAAGCCATCACCCTTGATCTTGCAAAGCAAATGGTAGATAAGTTTGTGAGAAGCACAGCAAGAGAGGTTTCTATTGAGTACATCCAAAAAGTAGTTTGTGATTATTTTGATCTTCCAATTGAAATTCTCAAATCCAAAACAAGAAAAAGAGAGGTTGTTCAAGCAAGACAAATCTCAATGTATTTCTCTAAAAAGATGACAAAATCGTCTTTGGCAAATATTGGTGCGCATTGTGGAGGTAAAGACCATGCGACAGTTCTGCATGCATGCAGAACGGTAGTAAACCTTTCTGAAACAGACAAACAGTTCCGTCATTATTTAGAGGAACTTGAGAAAAAATTAACCATTCAATAATATTTATTATGTATCCGACTTTCATTCTTCGCGCAGATTTATCTGAAGCGATTCCAGGTATTGTGCTAATCCTTGTAGCTGCATTACTTATTTTTAAAACATTTTTAATTGTAAAAGAGGCTTCGGCTGCTGTTGTAGAACGGTTTGGTAAGTTTCAATCCATACGAAAGTCGGGATTGTCGTTGATGATTCCATTTATTGATAGCAAGGCTTCGATAGTAAACCTTAGGGTTCAACAGTTGGATGTAACCATTGAAACCAAAACCTTAGACAATGTTTTTGTTAATCTTCAGGTATCCGTTCAATATCAAGTTCGCCGTGAATTTGTCAAGGAGGCGTATTATTCGTTAGACAACGCAAAAAATCAGATTGCATCTTATGTGTTTGATGACGTACGTGCTGAGGTTCCAAAGTTGGAATTGGATGATGTTTTTGCCAAGAAAGAAGATATAGCGATTGCAGTTCAGTCAAATATTTCGGAAAGTATGGCAGAATATGGGTATAAAATCATAAAAGCTTTGATTACTGATATTGACCCAGATTCAAAGGTAAAAGACGCCATGAACCGTATTAATGCTGC
>CAJQPH010000091.1 GCA_905480165.1 uncultured Flavobacteriales bacterium | reverse complement strand
TCAGGGCATTCGTTTTCCTTCAGTTGCTGAACGTTTTGTTTCTACATCTGTTGGTGGGTTAATCATCTTTAAAAACCCAAATCTAAAACCTGAAAAAGGCTGGGCTGCTGAATTGGGCTATAAACAAATTTTAAAACTTGGAGATTGGAAGGGGTATTTTGATGTCTCAGGATTCGTCAATCAATATAGCAATATGGTTGAGTTTACATTTGGAATTTATAACCCAGATACGATTGTTTTACAGGCTCAGAACCCGGACGAAATAGATTATATTTTAAATTGGGTTGGATTTCAAGCCCAAAATGCAGAACGAGCAAGAATAACGGGTTTGGAATTTTCTTTTAATAGTATGGGTAAAATAGGAAATGTTGAATTGACATCATTATTGGGATATACATATATGAATCCAATCAGCTTAAATGAAGATTCAGTATATCGTATGACTTTTTCTGATACCAGCGTTAATTTATTGAAATATAGGTTTAAGCATCTCGCGAAAGCGGACATACAAGCGACCTACAAAAATTTCTTTGTAGGATTTAGCTGCCGATACAACAGCTTTATGAAGAACATTGATGCGGTTTTCGAGCAGGATGTTGATCCTTCTGAATCAGAAATATATATTTTGCCTGGATTAGAAAACTATAGAAAGCTTTACAATAAAGGGGCATTTGTTATGGATGCCAGAATGGGGTACCAATTCAGTGATGCAATAAAACTTAATTTGATTGCAAATAATTTTTTGAATGCTGAATATGTCTCAAGACCAGGAGATGTTCAACCTCCGCGAAGTTTTATTATTCAATTGCAGTTCAATTTATAATAAATCGTTTTTTTTCGGAACAAAAGATTATTTTTATTCTATCCTAAACCAAAAATATGACAAGACTTCTAATTTGCTGTTTGCTTTTATCATTCTCTTTTAATGGAAATTCCCAAATTAAAGGAAAGGTAGTTGATGCTTCTACTGGAGAACCCATCATAGGCGCCAAGATTTATGCTTCTGATGGTCAAAGAGCGATTTCTAATTTTGATGGTGATTACAACCTACTATGCAAAGAATTTCCCGTAGAAATTGTTATTAAAATGCTTCAATATGTAAATGATACGCTAACAGTAGAGGCAGCAGGCAGGTATAATATAAAATTAAAGGAGCCTGTTACAGATCTTCAGATGGTCGTGGTTTCAGCGGGTCGCAGAAAACAAGCCATTGAAGAGGTTCCTGTTTCCATGGAAATTATTAGGCCAGAGTTGATTGATAACAAAGGAATAACAAGTCTGGATCAAGCAGTTGAACAAACTCCAGGGGTTTCAACATTTGATGGACAGGTAAGTATTCGGGGCGGAAGTGGTTTTTCATATGGTGCAGGAAGTCGTGTACTTCTTTTATGGAACGGAATGCCTCTTTTATCTGGATATGCGGGTGATACACAATGGAATGCCATTCCAATGGAGCAAGCTTCACAAATTGAGGTAATGAAAGGTGCTTCATCAGTTCTGCATGGGAGTGGTGCACTTAACGGGATCATTGCATTAACAGAAAAAGAACCTGGAACAACACCAGAAACCAAGGTTAAGGTACAATATGGTATTTATGATAATCCCAAAAGAGCATCCTTAAAATGGTGGGACACCAATCCAATGACACAACAAGTTGAATTTTACAGAAGCCAAATGTTTAAAAACGTCGGATACACTTTCTCTTCTACATTTTTTCATGATGGAGGATATAAAGCAGGGGAAACTGAGTATCGCGGACGGGTGAGTGGATCTTTGTATTTTCGGCCGCAAAAATGGAAAAAAGTAAAAGCGGGTATTGGATATAATTACCAAGTTCAAAAAACGGGAAACTTTATCATTTGGGAAAGCGATTCTTTAGGGTATACTCCTCAAGGTGGAGTTGATACCAGTAATGCAGCATCAACTCTTACATATAATCTAGGCCATCGCTTGTTTTTGGATCCGTACATTAAAATGATTGATAAATACAACAACCGACATTCATTTAAGAATAGAATTTATTACGTTAAAAATGGCATTTCAGGTACTGAGGGACAAAGCAGCGCTGCAACGATTTACTATTCGGACTATCAATTCCAAAAGGAATATGCCAATGGCTTTACGTTAACATCCGGAATTTCAAATATTGCTAATGTCGTTCGTTCTGAATTAGTTGGTGATCACAATTCGATAAATACGGCCATTTACACTCAGGTTGAACACCATATTGGTGATTTTGATTTTACAGCAGGCCTTCGGTTGGAATATTTTGAAATGGACGGGGAGCGAGGAGACAGTGATTTTATGCTTTCAAAGAAAGATTCGACGATTCTGCCATTTTATCCTGTAGCAAGATCAGGTTTTCATTATCAATTGGCAGAGTATACACATCTGCGTGCATCAATTGGTCAAGGGATAAGATACCCAGCAGTTGGAGAACGGTATATAAATACAAGTGTTGGAGCGCTGAATATTTTTCAAAACCCCCAATTGAAACCAGAAATTGGTTGGGCGGCAGAAATTGGTTTCAAGCAAGGTGTGCGCATAGGCGATTGGAAAGGGATGTTTGATGTTGCCGCATTTATTAATGAGTACCAAAACATGATTGAATTCACATTTGGCATTTATAACCCGTTTAATGGATCGCTTTTAAATACAGATACTGAAAGTGGATTAGAGGAGTATTTAGACCTGCAAGATCAAGGGGTCAGTATTTTTGAAATGATTGGTTTTAGGGCTCAAAATGCCGAATCTGCACGGATTACAGGGCTGGATTTTTCTTTTAATAGTATGGGAAGTATTGGCGATGTTGAGATTGTCTCGTTAATTGGATATACTTATATGAATCCGATAAGTTTAAATAATGATGCAGACTACAGAAGCACTTGGTCCGATACAACGGAAAATATTTTGAAATACCGTTATAAGCATTTGGCTAAACTAGATGTTGAGGTAAATTATAAAAAATACAGCGCCGGATTATCCTTGCGTTATGGTGGGTTTATGCGAAATATTGATAAAGTTTTTGAAGAACCTATAGGTGGGACAACTTATATTTTGCCAGGGTTAAAAGATTATAGAGAAAGATACAACAAAGGAAGTTTTGTGATTGATATGCGTATTGGGTATAAATTGAATGACAATTATCGTTTAGGTTTTATGGTGAACAACTTATTAAATTCTGAATATACGAGTCGCCCGGGAGACATACAGCCCCCACGTAATTTCACTCTTCAAGTTCAAATGAAATTTTAATGAAAGTCATAGGTGTTATTCCCTCAAGATATGACTCAAGTA
>CAJQPH010000090.1 GCA_905480165.1 uncultured Flavobacteriales bacterium | reverse complement strand
CGGATATCTCCCATGGAGTTCCCATGTTTGAAAAAAGGGTGTCCAATCAATATAAGGCGTAATATCGTGAAGTGAAATATCATTTAAAACTTCCACGCCCAACTTGTTCGGTTTAATAACTGATTCCATATTAAAATCAAGAATTAACTTATTTTTTCTTGCTTTTTCTATGTTTAATAGAGTTTTGTTGCGCACATGTGCGGCATGATTTTTTCTCAAGGTGTTATATTCTTCCTTTAAATCACCAAGGAAGAATTGTTTTTTATTTCCCAATAGACTTTCAACTACGGTTACGGAACGCGATGCATCCAGGACATGAACGGTATTACCAAATGTATAGTGCTCGTCTATTTTTACAGCGGTATGAACCCTAGAGGTTGTGGCGCCACCTATTAATAAGGGAGTTTTCATTTTGACCCTTTCCATCTCTTTCGCAACATGAACCATTTCATCCAATGATGGAGTTATGAGACCACTCAACCCAATAATGTCTACATTTTCTTCAATTGCCGTATCAATGATTTTTTGAGCAGGAACCATTACTCCCAAATCAATAATTTCATAATTATTACACCCCAAAACTACTCCAACAATATTTTTGCCAATATCATGAACATCCCCTTTCACCGTTGCCATTAATATTTTACCAGAGGATTCTATTTTTCCACCTTTTTCTTTTTCAATAAAAGGCAAAAGATAAGCTACGGCTTTTTTCATGACTCTAGCGGATTTAACCACTTGAGGAAGGAACATTTGACCGCTACCAAAAAGGTCGCCAACTACATTCATTCCGCTCATTAAAGGGCCCTCAATGACCTCGATGGGTCGTTCGTATTGCTGCCTACATTCCTCAACGTCGAGATCAATATATTCGACTATTCCTTTGACCAATGCATAAGAAAGTCTTTCTTGAACATTTGTGTCCCTCCAACTAAGATCTATTTCTTTTTTCTTTCCTTCTCCTTTTACAGTTTCGGCATAGCTCAGTAAACGTTCTGTTGCATCTTTTCTTCTGTTAAGCAGAACATCTTCAACATACATCAATAGCTCTTTATCAATGTCAGCATATATTTCAAGCATGGTCGGGTTTACAATACCCATATCCATTCCATGGGATATAGCATGGTATAAAAAAGCAGAATGCATGGCTTCTCTCACCTTGTTGTTTCCTCTAAATGAAAAGGAAACATTGGAGACGCCACCACTCACATGAGCACCCGGAAGATTTTCTTTAATCCATTTTGTAGCATTAAAAAAGTCCAAAGCATTGTTGTTGTGCTCCTCCATCCCTGTAGCTACAGGAAAAATATTTGGGTCAAAAATGATGTCATTTTTGTCAAATCCAAGGACATCAATCAGGGTGTTATATGAGCGTTCACATATTTCGATTCGTCGTTCAAAATTATCCGCTTGTCCGTTTTCATCGAATGCCATAACGATTACAGCAGCTCCATACCTTTTGATAATCGAAGCTTGTCTTATGAATTCTTCTTCCCCTTCTTTTAATGAAATGGAATTAACTACACCCTTACCTTGAACGCATTTTAGTCCGGCTTCAATGATTTCCCATTTAGAGCTATCGATCATTACAGGTACTCTAGCTATATCTGGCTCTGAAGCAATGAGATTCAGGAATCTCACCATGGCTTCCTTTCCATCAATCATTCCTTCGTCCATGTTTATGTCAATAATTTGAGCGCCTCCATTTACTTGATCGAGAGCTACCGCAAGTGCGGCCTCAAAATCTCCAGATTGAATTAGTTTAAGAAAGGCACGTGAACCAGTCACATTGGTTCTTTCCCCAATGTTTATAAAGTTGCTTTCAGCCGTTACAATTAACGGTTCAAGTCCTGATAATTTGAGTGTTGTAATTGACATTAGCTTAAACTTCTTGGTTTGTATTTTTTTGCCCTTTCTGCAATTTCACGAATGTGATCAGGAGTTGTGCCACAGCAACCACCAATAATATTAATTAATCCCTCTTTTAAAAAAACTTCAATTTGATCAGCCATCATTTCGGGAGATTCATCGTATTGTCCAAATTCATTGGGTAGCCCGGCGTTAGGGTGAGCACTTACATTGAAAGTTGAGGTTTTGTCTAAAATCTGCAAATAAGGCCTCATTAGATTTGCTCCAAGTGCACAATTTAATCCAATGCTTAGCAAGGGGATATGAGATAAAGAAATTAGAAATGCCTCAGTAGTTTGGCCCGTTAACGTTCTTCCACTTTGATCTGTAATTGTCCCTGAAACCATTATTGGCAAAATCATTTTCCTTATTTCAAAAACTTCCTGAATCGCATAAAGCGCTGCTTTTGCATTGAGTGTGTCAAAAACAGTTTCAACAAGAAGAATGTCCACCCCTCCTTGCATCAACGCATCAACTTGTTCTTTGTATGCGTCGACTAGGTTATCAAAACTAACCGCTCTATATCCAGGATCATTTACATCTGGGGAAATGGAGGCAGTACGATTGGTCGGACCAATAGAGCCAGCAACAAATCGAGGTTTGTCTGTAAATTCTTGAGCAACCTCTTTCGCGATTTTTGCACTTAAGTAGTTGATATCATAAACAGCTTCTTCTAGATCGTAGTCTGCTTGCGCAATTGAAGTGCCAGAAAAAGTATTGGTTTCGACAATGTCAGCACCTGAAGCAAAATACGCTCGATGAATATCCTTTATGATTTCGGGTCGCGTTATGGACAATAAGTCATTATTTCCTTTGAGTGGTTTATTGTGGTTATCAAAAGCTCCTTCCCGAAAGTCAATTTCTTCCAAGTCATGTCTTTGAATCATTGTGCCCATGGCACCATCCAAGATCAATATACGTTTTCGAAGTAGTGATTCAATAGTCTCTTTCATGTAATTAAATAAAGGAAGAAAGGTAAAAGATTTGTGCTTATCTTTTCGGATGGACCGAATGGATTTGGCACCTTGCAATTAGAAAAGCAGGTTGCCAAGGTTTCATAGGGCCAATCCCTCCACCTTTCTTCATAAGTTGATTAAAAGAACGTGAAGTAAAATTAATGTAATTTAGTTCTTGAAATATCATATATGAGTGAAATCAGAAAAAAAAATCGTTTTGTGGCTGCATATAATGGTTTAATTGCTGTATTCAGAAGTGAGCAGAATTTTAAAATTCATCTTTTTGCTTTTTTTGTGCTTGTTTTTTGCGGTTGTTTTTTTGGGATAACCAATATAGAATGGATGGCAGTGCTTATCTGTGCTTTTTTGGTATTAACATGTGAGATATTTAATACGGCTATAGAGAAGTTGTGTGATCATATGAATCCAGATTTTGATTCACAGATTGGGCGAATAAAAGATATCGCTGCCGCTGCAGTATTAACTTGTACGATTATGAGCATCGTGATAGGGGTATTGGTTTTTAAGCCATATCTAATGAAAATGTTTGGTGATTTAGTTTAAAGAGTGATCCCGGTAATGCCTGTACAATTTCTTTTAGCTCCAACTTCAAGACGATCGAATGAAGACTTGATACTGAAAAATCAGATTTAGATAGGAGTGTATCAAAGTGGATTTCGTTTTCTTCTTTCAATAGTTGTACAATCACCGATTCTTGTTTGGTCAAGTTAATATTTGCTCTAACTTCAGACGAATTATTATTCCACCCCATAAGCCGATACAGATCACCTGTATTTTCTAATAGGTTTGCTTTTTGGGTTTTTATTAATGCATTACATCCTTTGGAAGAATCAGAAAAAATAGAGCCAGGGATCGCCATGACTTCTCGGTTGTAACCATTTGCAATTTCCGCAGTAATAATGGCTCCTCCCTTTAATGGAGACTCTATAACAATAGTTACTTCTGACATTCCAGCAATTATTCTATTTCTTTGAGGGAAACAATATTTTGAAATTTTATGATCAATACCATATTCGGTTAGTAAGCCTCCATTATTCAACATTTTTTTTGCAAGGTTTCGATTTGACCTAGGGTATATGGTGTCTAAACCATGACCGAGAACTCCAACGGTGGGTATTTGATGTTTTACGCAACAATCATGAACAAAAGTGTCAACCCCGCTTGCCAGCCCGCTAATGACAATAATATCTTGTCCTTGGAGACTTGCTATTAGTTTTTCAACATTCTCTTTTCCATAATTGGTGGCTCGCCTCGTACCAACAATAGATATGATTTTTTTATTCAAAGCAACACTTCCCTTATAGAAAAGAGTGATTGGAGCATCAGGACACTCTTTAAGCAAGTCAGGATAATGATCATCCTCCATGAAAAGTGTTTGAACGCCATATTTTTCATTAAAGTCCAATTGTTTTCTTGCTTTTGTTAAAGCCTGAGAAATATTCATATTGATCAATAACTCCTTTTTTAGATTGAATTTTTTTTCAAGAGAGCAAAGTTTTTCCTCAAATAAGGCATTGATGCCATTTGTTCTTAGGCATAATTGCTTTAGTTTTTGCTTGCCTATACCTTTTAAATTGGACGCCGCTATTTTATATAAATCCATTCTTGTTTATAAAATTTTATTAGTTTCGTTATATAAGTTAACTAAATTTTAGATGCGTTATACCTTTATAATTCTATTAATTTCCACGTTCAATTTATTATTTTCCAGTGCATTTACTCAGGTTTCGGGAACTGTTAATGATGGTCATAATGGCGAGGAGTTATATGGTGTTCGTGTTGAAGTTAAAGGAGGCCAAAAAGTCGCCTCTGATGTGTCAGGTAGTTTTTCACTAGCCCCTAATACCTATCCAGTTTGGATTAAAGCTTCTTTAATGGGCTATATGCCTGATTCTATTTTGGTTGAGTCTCCTATGACTTTAAACTTCACTTTGTATGAACAGGTGTTAGAGATTAAAACCGTTGTCGTTTCTGCAGGAAGACGAAATCAAGACATTGAGGACATTTCAATATCCATGGAAATATTGACACCTGAATTGATCAACAATAAAGGTTATTCTAATTTGGAGCAGGCAGTAGATCAAAGTCCAGGAGTGTATGCAATGGATGGACAGGTAAGTATTAGAGGAGGTGGAGGATTTGCCTATGGTGCAGGAAGCCGGGTTTTATTATTATGGAATGGTATACCTATGATGTCTCCCGATATCGGAGATGCAAAATGGAATGCAATACCTATGGAGCAGGCGTCTCAAATTGAAATCATGAAAGGCGCATCTTCGGTTCTTTATGGAAGTGGGGCATTAAACGGAGTGATTGCATTGACAGAAAAAGAACCGAATCCCAAAGGAACGTTAAAAGCAAAAATACAATCAGGATTTTATGACAATCCTCGTCGGTCGTCTATGAAGTGGTGGAATAAAAATCCAACTTTTCATTTGGCAGATATTTATTATGGGAAGTCTTCAAAAAACTTTGGATTTACAATTGGTGCGAATGCCTATTTAGATTCTGGATTTAGAAAGGAGGAAAGCGAGGAAAGGTATCGTCTAAATGGAACCTTTTATTTTAAACCTGAGAAAAACAAAAAGCTAAAGGCTGGCTTGAGCTATAATTTACAGTATCAGGACATTGGCGTGTTTGTGTTGTGGAAAAATGACTCAATGGGATATGAACCCCAAGACAATACTATTGATCGTCAAAAATCAATTCGTTTGAGTGTTGATCCATATGTAAAGTTATATGACAAATACAACAATAAGCATTATTTTAAATCACGATACTATTTAGTTACTACCGGTAATACTGAAAACTTGTATGCAAACTCATTGGCAGAGATGTATTATTTTGATTACCAGTTCCAAAGAAGTATGGGCGTCGGAAATACATTGACTGCAGGATTTGCCAATACGATTAATCGAGTACAAAGCTGGGTTTTTGGTGATCATCTCTCAGAAAATGCTGCAGCATATGCGCAATTTGAAAGTAAATTCAAAAAAGTTGATTTTTCTGCAGGAATGCGATTGGAATGTTTTAAAATTGATACCCTTGACTTTGATTCTAATATTTACTTCAAATATTTAGATAAAGAGGAGGTGCTAGACTCCTTAAAAATTCCTATTTATCCCGTTTTCAGAGCGGGTATGCATTATGAAATTAATCCTGCTTCCCATCTTAGGGCTTCCATAGGTCAGGGCATTCGTTTTCCTTCAGTTGCTGAACGTTTTGTTTCTACATCTGTTGGTGGGTTAATCATCTTTAAAAACCCAAATCTAAAACCTGAAAAAGGCTGGGCTGCTGAATTGGGCTATAAACAAATTTTAAAACTTGG
>CAJQPH010000089.1 GCA_905480165.1 uncultured Flavobacteriales bacterium | reverse complement strand
TCATTGAAAGCCTCAGACAATAGTGACTTGTATTACAGAGTCATTAAACCTTATGATTTTGACAGTACAAAACAGTATCCTGTAATGATATACGTATACGGTGGACCTCATGCTCAGCTGGTTACCAATTCTTGGATGTATGGAGCAAGCCTTTGGATGCATTGGATGGCGAATCAAGGATATATTGTATTTACATTGGATAACCGAGGTTCGGCAGGTAGAGGTTTTGACTTTGAGTCTCAAATACATCGCAAACTTGGAACACTTGAAATTGAAGATCAAATGGTGGGAGTAGACTATCTAAAAAGGCTGAGTTATGTTGACCCAGAGAGATTTGCTGTTCATGGTTGGTCTTATGGTGGATTTATGACCACTTCTCTAATGCTAAAAAAATCAGGTGTTTTTAATGTTGGTGTTGCTGGAGGACCCGTTACCGACTGGAAATATTACGAAGCCATGTACGGAGAAAGATATATGGACCGGCCAGAAGAAAACCCAAAAGGATATAAACAATCATCATTGTTTACACATGCTGAAAATCTTAAAGGAGACTTGCTCTTGATCCATGGAACGGTAGATGATGTGGTGGTGATGCAACACAATCTTGCTCTAGTACAAAAATTTGTCGAGCTCGGTATTCAAATGGACTTCTTCCCCTACCCTATGCATAAGCATAACGTTTATGGAAAAGACCGTATTCATCTTATGACTAAAGTGCTCAATTACATCATTAAAAATAATGAATAAACCCGTTAAATAAAGCTGTGGATTTCAATTACAAAAACGAATTCGGCTACATCAGAATTGAATATATAATCGGTGTTTTTTGCCTGATAAGGTTGTTTGGAATAACCAATGCTCCGCTTGAGGTCGCACATAATTGGCGACAGGTCACGGGGCTAATGGTGGCACGTAATTTTTTTGAAATTGATCCCTCTTTGTGGTTTCCACGAGTAGATGAAACCAATGGTGTCTCCGGCATTATCGGAATGGAGTTTCCCCTTTTAAATTACTTACATTATCTCGCCTCTTTAATTTTTGATTACCAGCATTGGTATGGTAGACTTATTAACTTAATGGTTTCAAGTATAGGTGTCTATTTTTTCTTTAAGCTGATTAAAGAGCGATTAAATGAGAAAACCGCTTATTATTCAAGCCTATTCCTACTCGGTTCCATATGGTTTATCTATTCAAGAAAAATGATGCCTGATACATTTAGCATGTCCCTGGGTTTTGTGGGGTTATATTATGCATGGAAATATCTTTATGAGGCAACGTTAAAAAACTACTTCTTATTTTTCTTATTTATCTCATTGGCGTTTCTCAGCAAAATATCTGCAGTAATGTGCATCATAGGATTCCCATTTCTCATTAATGATTTTCAATTAAACAAATCACGTATTCACGTAATTATAGGCCTTTGTTCATCCCTACTGATTACCTATTTGTGGTACTTTCTGTGGAATCCACATCTTGCAGAGACTTATGGAAGCTGGTATAATTCAGGAACATCCATCATCAATGGTATTTCAGAGCTATCCCTAAATTTACCTGAAACATTTAAACGCTTTTACTTCGGTAGCTTTCATAGCTTTATTGCTTTTTCCGTACTTGTATTTTCTATTGGCTTCTGTTTCTTTAAAAAACAATATAAAATGTTGTTATTTCTCCTATCCGCTAGCCTTTTATTTGGGCTATACATGGCAAAGTCAGGGGCCATATTTTATATTCATGGGTATTATATCATTCCGATTGTTCCTGTATTCGCGATTCTCATTGGTAACTTCATGGCTACAATTAAGAACAAGTACATTGCCCTCTCAATTGTTGTTCTCTTTCTTGTGGAATCTATTGCCAACCAACAACACGATCTATTCACAAAGGATAGCGAAAAGTATAAATTGGAACTTGAATCTATCGCTTCAAAGTTGATTGATAAAAATGAACTCGTTGCAATAAATGGCAATGGGAATCCTCAAGAACTCTATTTGAGCCACAGAAAAGGTTTTGTTCTCAATAATGAAGATTTAAAGAATGAGTTAAAACTAAAATCAATAAAATCTAAGGGTTGTAAATATATAATCGTCAACAAACACCAATTTAAAGACAATCTCAATTATAAAAAGATCTTTAAAAATGAAGATTACGTGATTTACGAGATAGAAGACTGAAGCTCTCTCCACCCTCCTCCATTCGAGCAATCCACACCTTGCTCTTTAAAATATTGAGCAGCCATTCCACTTCTTTGACCAGATGCACAACAAAATACAATGGGTGATTTTATTGCTTTTATCTCTTCAACATGTTCTAGAATTTCTTGAACAGGTATATTCTTCGATCCTTCAATGTGACCAGATTCAAATTCTTCTCTTGTCCTAACGTCAATAATTATCTTCATATAAACACAAAAATATCAACAAATTACAAATAGTAAAACTTAACTCTTAAATCTTGTTTATTTTTGCACTATGAAACACATCTCACAAGAATCTATCGATAAGGCAATATCTGTAATTGACAACCTTGACGATACCCATTTAGAAAAGGTATTTGAAAAATACGCATTGGAACAGCAAACATTATTGGCCTATTTGATGTCTGCCCCAGTTGAGTATGAGAACGAACAGCTTGAAGGTCTTCTTGTTTATTATTTTTGTTTAATAAGCGAATGCTTTAGTCAACAGGGACTAAAACCAGCTGAAATCAAAGAGCAACAAATCGAAGATCATCAAAAACCTTATTTCGAAATGTTAGACGACTATTTCGAAAATGAAGACGAAGAAATTATTGATTCATTTGTAGACCAACCAAATTTATCAAAGTTCCTTGCTATCGAAGTATCAACAGAGGACGATGATGGCAGCAGTCTAAACGATGAAACAGCTTCACAAGTTTTTATT
>CAJQPH010000088.1 GCA_905480165.1 uncultured Flavobacteriales bacterium | reverse complement strand
AAGGCCAAAGATCGCATACCTCAGTTTTTTAGCACTGAAAATTCTGCAACAGATATACAAGCTTTTTATCTTTTAAATGAATACCTAAAGAATGATACCATTTTACATTTAGCAAACAGCTCAGTCGTAAGATATATGCAGCTTTTTGACCCTATAAAGTCTGTAGCCTATTTTGCAAATAGAGGGACAAGTGGCATTGACGGATCAATGAGCACCGCTGTGGGTTCTGCGATTGCTTTGCCCAATAAACAACATGTTTTTATATCTGGTGATGTATCTTTCATATATGACAGTAATTCCATGTGGGTAAGACCATTTCCTAGAAATTTAAAGATTATTATCATCAATAATTACGGGGGAAGCATATTTAGAATCATTGATGGAGCTAAAAATTCTGAACAGCTCGAGAACTACTTTGAAGCACATCATCAAGCTGATGTGAAAGAAATTGCTGAGGGCTTTGGATTTTCAACAGTTGAAATTGAAAAGTTAAAAGATTATGAGAATGCTGTTTCTCAATTTTTAAACACTGACCAGCATCAAATATTAATTTTTAAAACAGATAGAATAGAAAATCCATTAGCTTTGAACAGACTATTTAAATACCTAAATAATGACTGATTTTTTTGAAGTATTTAGCATTTGGGAAGGTTGGATATATCTCTTTATACTGTCGATACTTGAAATCGTTCTTGGCATAGACAACATCATTTTTATCAGTATTGTAACGGATAAACTCGAAGAAAGTAAAAAACGAATGGCTCGAAATCTCGGACTTTCTATTGCCTTGGTTTTTAGACTTCTTCTTCTATCCCTCATTTCATTACTAATGACATTGACTACCCCCTTTTTTTCGGTTTTAGATAGTGATATTAGTGGACAAAGTTTGATACTTATTTTAGGAGGACTTTTTCTAATCTATAAGAGTGTCTCAGAAATGCACAATAGTATTAATCATAATCCTGAAGAAAGCAAGAAAGGTAAAAGTACCTTAACCCAGATCATCACTCAAATCGTTTTAATCGATCTAATATTCAGTTTTGATTCAATTATATCTGCCGTTGGAATGACCAATGGTATTCATGAACAAACAGGAAAAAACCCTATGGCCATTATCGTAATTGCCATTATTATATCTATGGTCATCATGATGCTTTTTTCCCGACAAATCAGTCAATTTATATCATCGAACCCTACCATTAAAATGATCGCACTTAGCTTTCTGGTTGCTGTTGGAGTTCTTCTTATTGCAGAAGGGTTTGGACAAGAGTTCCCAAAAGGGTATATCTATTTTGCTCTTGCTTATGCCCTAGTTGTTGAAATGCTCAACATTAGAATGAGAAAGAATAAGAATGGATAAAAAAACAGCTGAAATACTTTTAAACATCAATCAATTCGACACTCCTCTTGATGCCTATGAGAGTCAATTATTCAATCTTAGAAACTTTATTTTTCAGAACCCCGTTGTGCCCAAAATACTATACGCAAAACTGAAAAAAAACAAGCAATTATTCGATGCAATAAACCATTTTGAACAAGTTGAAAACGATTTTACTGTATGTGATTTGGCTCCCATTAAAGGTTCACATCTTTTTGATAAGTTTGTTTGCTATGAGGCCAATAAAAGTCAAATCAAAAAAAACCTTTCTAAATTTCTTACTGCAAAAAACATTGAAGTAGGTATAAGTCAGCTGATTCAAAATCTTTTATTCTGGAGTGAAGCCCTATCAGATATAGATACTTCTCTTGCCAAATCCGTAGCTTCTAATAAAGAACTAGATGTCTTATCAACCTTTAAATTGTTGGAATCAAGCAAGAAATATTCGACATCTATTAATGACCCAAATTTACTATCAGAATTTAAAAGAATTCAAGATTTAGCTAAATCAATACTGTCTTAATCAGCCGAGGAACCTACCCCTTTAATTTTACTGCTTTTGAGTTCAACTTTACCGAACTTATATCTGGCGGTAACGAATACTCTTCGAGACATCCATTTGTAATTTGCTACTTGATTTATGTTTTCTCGGATTAAATCCATGTAGAAAGCTTGTTGGTTTAATAAATCAGATACACGCAAACCCAAAGACAAGTCTCCATCCAACAACTTTTTCTCAAATGCCATATCTAAAGTTCCCTTTCTCTGCACTACACCTTGAACAGTAATACGAGGACCATTGTATCCGTAGCTCATCTGGAAGCTTCCCGTTTTTTTCCAAAATTCCACTGTAGAGTTAATTTTAGCTTTCAAATAATAACCGGTCGTGTTATTTAGGCCTTGTATATCCGTAAAATACTCAACCATATTGCCATTAAAGCTAGCCGTCGTTCTCCAAAAACTATAAGGCTTAAACATAAAAACCCATTCTGTACCTAAAGCATTGGTATTATTTAAATTTTGATAAGTAACAGCGCTGGTATTGTTGTCATAAAATTCTTTAATTCTACTTATAACCCCCTTGCTTCTGCGGTAATATATACTGGTAGATATTGAAAATAACTTACTTTCAAAAATATATGCCAAATCGAATGAGTGAATGTATTCGGGCTGCAAAGAAGGGTTTCCTCGTCTTAAATTAAATGGATCGGCATAATTTGTAAATGGATTAAGCTGACCAGCTCTTGCTCTTGAAATCCTTCGGCTATAACTTAAGCCAAGCTCATTTTTGTCATTAATGGAATATTTTAAATGTGCCGATGGGAAGAAATTAAAATAATCGTTTTCTATTCTTAATGTGTCTGAAATCAAATCCGGAATCTGATATGCCTTTTCTACCCTTAAGCCCGCCTGATACTTAAATTTATTTATTTGCTGTCCGAAAATACCATACAAACTAAAAATGCGCTCATCATATTGATAATTAAAATTGGCAATCGTGTCTTCCAAATAACTTTCGATCACATGGTCATAAGATTCAGAAAAAGTATTAACAGACTGATAACGTATGATACTCTTTGCTCCTGCTTCAATTCTTGCGTTGATTGAAGGAAAAACATATTCAAAATCAAGCTGAGCTGAATTGATATCATTTGACTCGATATTATTCAAGCGTTGGGACAAAGAATCACTTCCATTCGCAATCGAATCTGGAGTGAAATAATATTCAGAATAAAAGCCTTCGATGTCCTCATCTCCAATCGACTGATTGAAATTAAACTGCAGTTTTCCTTTTTCATCTGAAAACACCCATTCGTAATTAAGTCCGAAGTCTATATTCATTCTCGACTTAGGGTCGTAGCTCGTTCGATTCCATAAGGCTGAACGCATACCATCCTGATCATATATTGAATTCCATAAATCACCTGTTCTTTCCCTTTCACCAAGGCTAAGACTTGAATAAATTCCCAATTTGTGATTTTGAGATAAAGTCAAGTCCAATCCCGTTCTAATGGATTGAGAAATGTTGAGATCTGTTCCAATACGATTTTGATCTAAGTGTTGTACTGTGCCATCAGAAAAAGATTCATAAATATCAGAGAACTTATTCCTGTAACCTCTATAGCTTCGACCATTATAACTCGCAAATACATTGATCTTATCATTTCTATAATTCAAAGAGACATTTCCTTCATATATGTTTCCATTTTTGAGATCTCCAGAACCAATATTCGAAGACAATGACCCATTAAAGCCCTTAAGCTTATTCTTCTTTAGAACAATATTGATGATGCCAGAAGTGCCATCAGGGTCATAACGTGCCGAGGGATTGGTGACGATTTCAACTCTTTCTATAGATCCTGCGGGTAAAGCATCTAATAAGGTTTTACCATTACCACCACTCAGAGAGCTTGGCCTTCCGTTAATCAGTATGATCACAGACCCATCACCTCTTAAAGTAACTCCTCCGTCTTCATCCACTTCAACAGAGGGCAATCTGTTCAACACATCATTCGCTGTACCGCCTTTAACTGAAATATCCTCGCCCACATTATAAACTTTCTTATCTATACCCGCTTTTAGTACATCAATTTGGGCCCGAACCTTTACTTCCTCTAAATTTAAAGTTCCGTCAATTTTTAACTTCAGTGCTCCAAATTTTATACGCTCACAATTGACCGAAGATTTAGAGTTTTTATACAATGATTCATATCCTATATGAGCAACTTTTAAAACAAAAGATTTATTGCAATCAATTTCCTCAAATAGGAATGCTCCACTAGAGTCGGCATACATTGCCCTGTATAAAGAAGAGTCTTGAACATTTAATAGCTTGACCGTTGCAAATTCGATTTGAGCATTATTTTCCGAGGAAATAACATTTCCTGAAACAGTATATGATTGGGCAATGGAGCTAAATGTTACAGAAGCAACAAAACACAAGACAAGTACGATATTGTAAATAATAACTCGAGGTCTCTTGATAAAATACATTTCTATTCTTGTATCTTTTTGATGATTAAAGAGGCAATATGACCACCGAAACCAAAGGTGTTACTCATCGCATATTGAATGGTTTTATGCTTGCCTTTACCTAAAGGGAAATCGAACATACTTGCAAAATCAGGTTCAATATTCTTGGTGTTTATAGTCGGTGGGACAAAATCATGTTGCACTGATTTCACACAAGCTATTGCTTCAATGGCTCCTGCTGCTCCTAAAAGATGTCCTGTCATTGATTTTGTTGCTGAAATAGAGACATCTGAGTTTTCACCGAAAACACGCCTAGCCGCAATCAATTCTGATTTATCACCTAAAGGAGTCGAGGTTGCATGCATATTTATGTAATCAATATCAGTTGAATTTATACCTGCTTCTCTCATCGCCTCTTCCATTCCCAAAACAGCACCATCTCCTTCAGGGTGCGTTCCAGTGAGATGATAAGCATCTGCTGCCATTCCTCCTCCAACAATTTCAGCATAAATTTTTGCGCCTCTTTTTTTTGCATGCTCGTATTCTTCAATAATGAGGGCTCCAGCTCCTTCTCCCATTACAAACCCATCTCGATCAACATCAAAGGGCTTTGATGCTCCTTTTGGGTCGTCATTGTTTGTAGATAAAGCTCTTGCCGAAGAAAATCCTCCAATTGCAGATTCATTAATAGCAGCTTCTGACCCTCCACTAATAATTAAATCCGCCTTATCCCATTTGATGTAATTGAAAGCTTCAATCAAAGCTGTGTTAGATGTAGCACATGCTGAAACGGGACAGAAATTGACTCCCTGTAATCCGTACTTGATTGATATGATTCCCGAGGCAATATCAACAAGGATTCTTGGTATAAAATAAGGGGTAAAACGAGGTGTTCCGTCTCCAGAACAGAATTCCATCATTTGATCCTGAAAAGTTTGAATACCTCCATTCCCTGAACCCCAGATAACACCAGCCCTTGTTTTGTTTAAATTTTCAAAATTAATTGATGCGTCTTTTACAGCCTCCTCTACCGACACCAAAGCGTATTGACTAAACAAATCATACTTTCGGACTTCCTTTCTATCGAAAAACAATGTGGGATCATAAGACTTGAGTTCACAAGCAAATTTGGCTTTGAATTTATCTGTGTCAAACTTCGTTATTTGAGCTGCACCACTTGTGCCCTTTTTTAAATTGTCCCAAAAAGATGTTACATCTTCACCTATAGGCGTTAAAGCTCCAAGCCCTGTAATTACTACGCGTCTTCCCATTAATTATCTAAATCAATTTTATTATACTCCTCGCTTTTTAAAATATCTATTGCGCGAACTAAAATTTCATTTGTTGAATTGTAAACTTGATAAAACTCGCTGGTATCCCATAAGTTTCTTGCTAAAAACGCTTTCAATCGAAGTTTAATAAATTCACCACTTTCGTTAAAATCGTCTTCAGAATATTTTAATGTCGAATCTTGCTCCTCCACATATTTAAAAAATGAATCCATAAAAGGTTCATCTCCGTCCCAATCTTGAATCGCACCACAATCAAACGATGTGTTGAAATCTGAAAAATCTGGGTATTTGTTCAATAATTTTTTTCTATTGTTATTGGTGTATTCATAAGAAAAAGTATTTAAAAACCCACCTCGGATTAATTCCGAAAAATAATCAGAAGATCCTGTTGTATCTAAAGGAACAAAGAAATCTGGCATTATTCCACCTCCCCCGAAGACCGTTCTATTTTTCACCAAAGTTTTGAATTTAAGTGAATCCGGCATTTTAATTGAATCCGCACTTACAAACTCACCATTCAAATAACGTTCTGAAATGTCTTTTCTGTAAGACTCCACATCATCGTATGGCTTTTGGATAAAACGACCAGTTGGTGTGAAATACCTCGCTATGGTCAATCTTATTTCAGAACCATCACTTAACCCCATGGGGCGTTGAACCAATCCTTTTCCAAAGGTCCTTCTTCCTACCACCAAACCTCTATCCCAATCTTGAATAGCACCTGAAAGTATTTCACTTGCACTAGCAGAGTATTCGTCCGTTAATATGATGAGTTTTCCTTTTTCAAAATTACCTCTTATCCCCGCTCTTAAGTTATTACGAGGTTGTGCCTTACCCTCTGAGTAAACAATGAGCTTTTCATCTGATAAAAACTCATCTGCCAATTTGCGTGCAGCATCAAGGAGCCCACCTCCATTTCCTTGTAAATCAAAAATAAGACTTTTCATGCCTTGACCTTTTAAGTCTCGAATCGCATTTCTTACTTCATAAAGTGTAGTTCTCGAAAAACTATTGAGTTTAATATAGCCAATTTCATCATCAATCATATATCGAGAATCGACAGAAAATACAGGGATTTTGTCTCTTGTGATATTAAAAGTCAGCTTCTTATTTACCCTTTTGCGTTTAACTTCTACTTTTACTTTAGATCCAAGTTCTCCCATTAGCTTTTCTCGTACATCACTATTTTTGAGACCTATACCCGCGATACTATTGCCATCAACACTTACTATTTTATCACCCGGAAGAATCCCTAATTTTTCTGCTGGCCCACCCGAAATGGTTGCAACAACATTAAGTGTGTCTTTCATGATTTGAAAACGAATGCCTACACCAACAAAGCTTCCATTTATTGTTGTTTGAGCCGCTTGTAATTCATCGGCTGGTATATATGTTGAATGCGGGTCTAATTCCTCAAGTAAGGCCACGATTGCAGTTTCTGTTAAAGCTTCCGAATCCGTTTCATCAACATAGTAGCGTGATACTTTATCGATGACTTCTTTAAACTTGAATGAGGTGCTAACTTCACTAGGATGAAACTGCGCTGTCGCTAAAGAAATAAATAAAAAATTAATGGTTATGAGAGATAATAAACGTGTCATATAAATATTTATAAGAAAAAACGATTCGTACAAAAATAGTAACACTTATGAGGTACAATAGTTTTTTTGTAAGTTTTAACAAGCAATTAACTATAATTAAATCACCAATGTTAGTATGTTTTTTTTTTTGACATCATTACTTTAAAGAATGAACTTATTTTTGAATCATGATAGATAATAACATCTCTTTAAAAACCATGAACACTTTTGGCATCGAAGCTTCAGCCAAATTATTTTCTATTATTCGAGATGAAAATGACATTAAAGTTATATTGGATCAATATAAAGACGATTCTCTTTTCATTTTAGGTGGCGGTAGCAACGTCTTATTGACAAAAGACTTTGATGGTTTAGTCATTAAAAATGAAATTAACGGTTTTCAAATTATTGAAGAAAACAATCATTTTGCCATAGTAGAATCTGGAGCTGGAGAAGTTTGGCATCAGTTTGTAATGAAATGCATTGATCATAATCTTGGAGGAGTAGAAAACTTAAGCCTTATCCCGGGCAATGTGGGCGCAAGTCCAATGCAGAACATAGGTGCTTATGGTGTTGAAATTAAGGATGTTTTTGAATACCTCGATGCGTATCATATTAAGGGTAAGAAAATGCACCGGTTCAATGCCCAAGAATGTAAGTTTGGTTACCGAGAAAGTGTTTTTAAGAATGAATTAAAAGGACAATATATTATTTGCAAAGTGGCGTTCAAGTTGACAAAGACGCATACCTTAAAAACAAGCTATGGGGCCATTGAAAATGAGCTCAAACAAATGAATATTGACCATCCAAGCATAAAAGACGTCAGTGATGCGGTAATTAAAATAAGACAATCTAAACTTCCTGACCCAAAACAAATTGGAAATGCGGGTAGTTTTTTTAAAAACCCAATCGTATCAAAAGAGCTTCTAAACGAAATTCAAAGTAATTATACAGATATACCAAATTATCCTGCACCTCAAAACAAAGTAAAGCTTGCAGCTGGATGGCTTATAGAAAAAGCAGGATGGAAAGGACGTACATATGACAATAGATATGGAGTTCATAAACTTCAGGCACTAGTTCTGGTAAATTACAACGATTCTAAGGGGGATGAAATTCTTAATCTTTCAACGCTAATTATTGAAGATGTAAAAGCTAAATTCAACGTTACTTTAGAGCGAGAGGTGAATATTCTATAATCATTAGGTATTAGATTGCTTCATTATTAATAAATTCGCAGAGAAATTAAATTTACATGAAGGTATCTTACAATTGGCTTAAAAACTACATAGATTTTGATTTATCTGTAACTGAACTTGCAAAAGT
>CAJQPH010000087.1 GCA_905480165.1 uncultured Flavobacteriales bacterium | reverse complement strand
TGAAGATAGGCTCCAGGATTGCCTCCGTTTGGTACTGAACCCCAACCTCCTTGTGTTTGTGTTCTAAAGTCTCCTTCTTCAATTACACATGGGTCACAGTCGTCAGATGATCCCAAACAAATGGTTGAAATCCATCCCCATCTATTTCCCGGAAAATCATAATCACCGTTTCCAATGGCTGTTTCCTCATCACCTGTAACAGGATTGCTTACGGCCGCATGAGCAATAAAACAAAAACAGCTGTCAAGAGAAGCAATCGGTATAATATACGTATAGCTCTGTACTGCAGGATTATGGTCCATTGTATAAGGAAACAATCCAAATTGTGGATTACATCCTCCACTTAAGGGAATATCCGCACAATCGCCAACAAAAACATGAGTCTCGTCAATTACCCAATCGCCTGTGGTGGTGTAGTTTACTAGTAAGTCGTCGTCTACTACACTTACATTTACACTCCCAATAGGAATGGTTTGTCCTGCAAGTAGTTCAGTAGAAAAAACAGTATCACAGTCTATTACTTCAGCTGTATCAAATGTGTAATCTTCCAAACAAGGTACGTCGGTTGTGTCACACGAAACAAATAATAATAGAATTAAAAAAATTGGGAATAGGTAAATCTTTCTCATTATAAATATTTAAATAAAAACTTAAATTTTGCCGCTAGAAATAAGAGAAAGACAAAGGCAATTACGGCTATCAAACACATAGACTACAAAACTTTCGAAAAGTTGCATGATACATAAAAAAACCCTCAACTATTGCTAGTAAAGGGTTTTAGTAGTGGTCCCACAAGGGCTCGAACCTTGGACCCCCTGATTATGAGTCAGGTGCTCTAACCAACTGAGCTATAGGACCCGTTGGATGTTTCCAACATTGTGGGTGCAAAAATAATAAAATATTCATTTTTTGGATGCATTTCAGTAAGTCTTTTCTTTTGTAACTTTAGTCTATGAAAAAACTAATCAAGCTAAGTATTTATTTAATCATCCTAATCCCTTTTAACGCATACAACCAAAGCCAATCGGTAATTGTATGGGAAGACACCATATCTGTTGCTCAAGGAAGCACTTATGGAAATACTCGACCAAGAATCGTATTGAATGGTCAGGATCAACCCGTTGTTGTTTTTGGTAGAAACACTGATGGAAGCTTACATACTGCTAAATTCAATGGGTCGGACTTTGATCCTCCCGTTCAAATAACACCAACTGGTTTTCAAAGCTATTTGGCCAATTGGACCGGACCAGAAATAGATGCATCTGGAGATAACATTATGATAGTGTTTAAGGAGAACCCAATACAAGAAGGACACGTGTACAGCGTGAGATCAATGGATGGTGGTAATAGTTTTAGTGATCCTCTTCGAACTGACTCTCACCCTGTTGGTGTAGCCTGGCTTCCGAACATTGCATTTGATAATAATGGAAACCCAAGTGTAATTTACATGGTTCATGACCAGGTTTGGTTGAACCCGAGATACGTCGTAAGTCATTCAAACGATGGAGGAATTACTTTTAATCCTGAACAGGAGGTCACCTCTATTGTGCCTGATGAAGCTTGTGATTGTTGTCCTGCCACAATCGCAAAAAAAGACAATGTACAAGCGCTAATATTTCGAAATAATGAAGGCAGCATCCGTGATGTGTTTGCTGTTAAATCTCAGGATGGAGGTCAAAGCTTTTCGGAATATGAAAACATCGATTACCTGAATTGGATGATCAATCAATGTCCATCAACAGGGCCCGATGCTTTTATCGATGACAACCATCTATTTGCAGTTTCTGCGAGTCAGGCTTCTGGGAGATACCGTTGCTATATTTCTAAAACCGATATGGTGAATACACAGTCTCCTGAAACGGGCTTTATGCTACCAGCACCAGAAAGCTCAGTGGGTAATGCCAACTTTCCAAGAATTCATGGAAAATCCGACTCCTTGTTTGTGGTGTGGCAAGCGTCAGAAACAAGCAATTACGAGGTCTACTGTGCGTTTGCAAGCGGAGACGATTTCAGTACTTTTGAAGAATCAAAAAGTCAAGTTAATCTTGTAACGAGCGGAACACAATCAAACCCAGATTTGTACTACAGAAATGGATATATCCATGTTGTTTTTCAAGATGGAATTTCCGGAAATGTCATTTACCGTAGAGGGAGAATAAGTGCTTTGGGCGTAGAAGAAAATCAAAATAGGGATGTATTAATTTATCCCAATCCCGCCAATGATTTGATTCATATTGAAGGTGTTGATGGACCCTCGACTTACAAGATTCTCTCCTTGGACGGGAAAGAATTAGAAACGGGAGAGATCTCAAAAAACAACACCAACATATGGGTTAAAGAGCTTACTCCTGGTAGTTATATTTTAACTTTAAATAAAAAAACATATTCAATTGAAAAACAATAACTTAATATTTATTTATATCTTACTATTGGGATTGCTTTCTTCTTGTAAAACAACGTCGCACAACAAGCAATTAGATTCAAATACATCAGTGATAATAACAGCAGATGAAATCATATTTGAATACCATGATGCATCCGTTCCTCCCGACGATCATAGAAGCTATTTTATACAAATTAGGGAAGACAGCTTGTTTTATTCTGTAGACTCCTATGGTGAAATCATTAAGAAAAATTCAATAGCAATAGACCTAAAAAAATGGAATAGCATTAAAAATGCTTTTGTTAGCTGTGGAATAAAAAATGTTGAAGAAAGAAAAATTTCAGAAGGATGCACAGGCGGAACTGGAAATAGTATATCTGCCTATGTAAAAAAAGAACAACTATTTAAGGGCTATCAATACAGATGTAGTAATTATTTTGATGGAGATTTGGACGGTGATTTGAATGGTTTTCTAATGACCATCAAACAAGATATTGACCCTGTTTTTTTTAGTACCGATTAATTCAAACGAGACCGCGTCCGCAATAAAAACATCCAAAGCACACCGAAAAGAATGGTGGCAAATAACAAATGACTTGTCCTCACCAGTCCCGGCATGTCCACATGGGCAAGAAGCACTCCTGAAAGCAATTCTATGGAAAGAATAACAAAGGCAATTCGAATGGGCAGATATTTGTTTTTTTGCTCGTTGATGTAAAAAATCACAGCCAAAAGCAGCAGTACAAGCCAAGAAAAGCTGCGATGGATATAAAAAGTGAGACCGGTTTTTTCAGTCCAATCTTCTTGTGCCACTCCCTCTTTGATCAGTAGGTCAATTGATTCTCTCACCTGAGTACCCAAAAACATTTGATAAAATGTGATAATGAAAATAAACCATACCATCCATTTTACCGATTTGGAAAGTTCATATTTATTGAAAATTTCTGACCTATTATTGATCACAACAATAACGTAAATCTGAATGGCAATTATAACGAGAGCCAGTAACATATGAATCGTAATGGTCCAAGGAACCAGATTGGTTGCAACGACAATCGACCCAAACCAAGCCTGAAACGCCATGAGTATTAAATTGAAGCCACTCACCCAAATCAGCTTTGATTTTCGATAGGCAAATAACAACCAGAAAAAAGCAGCGAGCATAAAGTTACCTGCCAAAAAACCAAATAGACGATTCACATACTCGATCCATGTTTTTTGTGCGTTGAATGACTCTTCTTCATATACTGATGGGTCGGTTCTTAACTTTTCTGCCGAGTCTTCCATTCCTATAGACTCTAGCATACCCGAGAATTTCTTGACTTTCTTTGAACGCTTTTCTAAATAGGCTTCTTGATAATCTTCAGGTAAATCGCTTGCTTCAGTTGGCGGAATCCACTCTCCGAAGCAACGTGGCCAGTCAGGACATCCCATTCCACTTCCAGTAATCCGAACAAAACTACCGGCTATAACCACCAAATAAATCAGAATTAAAGTGGCCCAATTAAAATAAAGAAAACGACTGGAATAGTTCATCGCTACAAAATTACCGAAACATATCATTTTTAACGACTCGAAAGACTAAATGTTTATGTTCCATACACAAAGTTGATAGATATACGAAAGATAGAATTATCTTTGTGTTTTAGTAGAATATCATGAATTACACACCACTCACAGCCATTTCTCCAATAGATGGCAGATACCATTCAAAAACCAAAGCCATACAACCCTATTATTCGGAATACGGACTTATTCGATATCGAGTACTTGTGGAAGTAGAATATTTTCTTGCTTTAACGGCAATTCCTTTGCCATCATTAGCTGATTTTCCTTCTGACTGTGTAGAGCCTCTTCGCGACTTGTACCGGAATTTTTCTGAGGAAGATGCTTTATGGATCAAGAAAACAGAGAAAACAACCAATCACGATGTAAAAGCAGTGGAATATTTTCTAAAAGAAAAGATGACACAAATGGGATTGGAAAAGTACTTAGAGTTTATTCATTTTGGCCTTACCTCTCAAGACATCAATAACACGGCAATTCCTCTTTCTTTGAAAGATGGTATTGAGCAGGTGTATACACCCATGCTTGATGAATTGATCGGAAAAATAAAAGAACTCGAAAACAAATGGAAAGACATTCCTATGCTTGCCAGAACACACGGTCAAGCGGCCTCTCCTACCCGATTAGGCAAAGAGCTAAAGGTGTTTCGTGAGCGATTAGAAATCCAAAAGAACACCCTAAATAATGTTCCTTTTTCAGCCAAGTTTGGTGGCGCTACCGGGAATTTCAATGCCCATCATGTCGCCTATCCAGAAATGGATTGGGTAAGCTTTTCAAATCAATTTGTAAATGAAACACTTGGTCTCCACAGAAGCCAAACCACAACCCAAATTGAGCATTACGACCATACGGCAGCACTTTTTGACGCCTTAAAGCGAATCAATACCATACTTTTGGATCTTGATCGAGATATATGGACTTATGTTTCGATGGATTATTTCAAGCAGAAACTAAAAGCGGGTGAAATTGGATCTTCCGCCATGCCTCATAAGGTGAATCCTATTGACTTTGAAAATTCTGAAGGTAACTTAGGTATCGCCAATGCCCTATTTGAGCACTTAGCGAGTAAACTTCCTCTCTCAAGGCTGCAAAGAGACTTAACGGACTCTACTGTTCTCAGAACCATAGGAGTTCCTCTAGCACATACTCTAATCGCATTTCAATCCACTTTAAAGGGATTGGATAAGTTGGTTTTGAATGAAGCGGCGATCTCTCAAGAGCTTGAAAACAATTGGGCTGTTGTTGCTGAAGCGATTCAAACGGTACTGAGACGCGAAGGTTTTGAAAAACCTTACGAAGCACTTAAAGGATTGACAAGGACCCATGACAAAGTAACTCAAACATCCGTTCACGAGTTTATAGATGGATTAGATATTTCTCAAAATTTACGAGATGAGTTGAAAAAGATCAACCCTTCTAACTATCTTGGCATACAAATGGTAGACTAATCCATAAAGTATGTTTCGATCTCTTCTGATATTTATGTTATTTCTTGGATGTTCCACTTTTGGTCACGCTCAAGAGGACCCTTTTAATTCAAATAATCAAAATTTTGATTTATATTGGGGAGACCTCGAAAGGTCACCTGGTTCCTTATTAGATATTTTACCCAGAAAGAATTCAGACTTTTACACATTAAGGTGGTCGGGAGGAAGAGCCATTGGAACCTACCGAATTACAAATCATGAAGATTTTAGTCTAAAGGATCAAGCCAGAATAAAACAAGTTGCCCAAACAGGAATTGCAAATTTTGAAACTGCCAAGCTCATCGAAGATCAACTCTATGTTTTTCTTTCCGACAAAGCAAATGGAGAGATGCTTCTTTATGCGCAACCTTATGACGAGGAGATGAATATCTATCTTGAGTCTAAACTGATCGCTTCATATACCAACAATAGAATCGGAGCCAAACCCAATTTCAGCATTAAATGTTCCGAAAATAAAAAGTACTTTGCTGCCTTTTGGCAAACCCAAGGCAGAAATAAATCACAGGATGGCTACGGATATGTGATTCTAGATGCCAATTTACAAGTTCTTCAAAATGGATCATATTTCGTGCCGTTCGACGGAAACATGAGTACCATAAACCAGCACCACATTACGGACAATGGAGATTATTTTATCAGTGTGACCGAACACAATACGCCGAATGACAAGATCTTTAATCGATCCTTTGAGAATTTTAAAGCCATTCATGTATACAAAATAAAAAACAATGAACTTAATGAATTTTCATTGGACCTAAATCGCAAAAGAGTTGATGATATGGAAATGTCTTCAATAAATAACATTTTCACCTTATCTGGCATATATGGATCTGGGAGAAATGGAAAAATAGACGGTGTTTTTGTTATGAGATATGACACTGAACAAGATTCAGTTTTATTCAAAGGATTGGTTCCTTTTGACCCTAATTTAATTGATCAAAACTGGGTGCCTTCAAATGCGCGCAGGTCCAGATTCACAAATCGGAATATTGCTCAGACAACGTATCGTTTTAAAACCAGAGATTTCTTTAGTCTAAACGATGGAACCTTCTGTGGTTCATTGGAGAAATACTATATTTCTGAAAGAACAAATTACGACAGTAGAACAGGCTTGTCAACTACGGTTTATCAATATTATTACGATGATATATTTGCCTTTAAAATCGGTACAGAAGGGGGATTTGACTGGCAGAAAAGAATTCCAAAATCTCAAATATCCACAAATGATGGAGGCCCCTTTTCATCCTACAGTTCATTTACTGATGGCCAAAACATGTACTTTATATTCAATGATAACCTGAAAAACTATGATGATTTCGGCGATTATTCTAGGGGAAGTAATCCTTGCTATTCTTTCAATCTTTCGAAAAGAAAAAACACTGCGGCCATATGTACAATTAATATGAAAAATGGGGCCATCGAACGTAAAACATTATTTACCAGAAAAGAATTAAATTCTATCGTTGTTCCTAAAATGTTCAAGTTAGATTCACCAAACAAAGAACTCTTATTGTATGCGATAATGAGCGGAAAGGAGAAGTTTGGAATATTAAACTTTAGTCACAAAAAATAACATGAAATTGATTTTCAAATTAAGTCTTTTAACCCTACTCATGGCTTCATGCACAACTAAAGTAGAAAAGGTCAAGCCAAAAAAAACGATTCCAGTAAATAACCATTCTTTTTCAAACATTGAGGAGGTACATACGACACATCTTCATCTGGATTTGAATGTCGATTTCATCAATAAAAGGCTAAGTGGAGTTGCAAGACACAAAATGGATAATCAGGGTACAAATCAAGCCGTTTTTGACATAAAGGGATTGAAAATACAAAAAGTCACTACCGGTAATTCCGAAAATGAGAAGGTCAGGAATTTCGAAATCGGCCCAGGTGTAGAAAATACCATATTGGGGCAACCTTTGATTGTAAACATTGATAAAAACACAGCCTACGTTAATATTTATTACGAAACTACTGAAGAATCAGAAGCTTTAGACTGGTTAGACTCGGCTCTGACAAGCTCCAAAAACAAACCGTTTTTATATACTCAAGGACAAGCTATTCTGACACGCACATGGATCCCCATACAAGATGCTCCATCGAATAGAATTACATATAGTGCTGATTTAAAAGTTCCCTCTGACCTTATGGCAGTTATGAGTGCCTCTAATCCAATAGAAAAGAACAATGAGGGGAATTATCATTTTGATATGAAACAACCCATACCATGCTACTTGATTGCTCTTGCTGTTGGTGATTTGGTGTATGGTGATTTAGGGAATCATACTGGTGTATATTGTGAGCCAGAACTTTTAGAGGCGAGTATGTATGAGTTTGAAGATTTACCCAACATGATGGAAGCCGCAGAAAAGCTTTATGGCAAATATGCTTGGGATCAATATGACCTTCTGATTCTTCCCTATTCTTTCCCATTTGGCGGCATGGAAAATCCAAGATTGACATTTGCTAATCCGACTCTTCTTGCTGGAGACAGAAGTTTGGTATCAGTAGTTGCCCATGAATTGGCTCATTCATGGTCGGGAAATCTGGTCACGAACGAGACCTGGAATGACTTCTGGTTAAATGAAGGGTTTACCGTGTACTTTGAAAATAGAATAATGGAAGAAATTATCGGTAAAAACGGAGCCGATAATTTGGCTCTTATCGAATTCTTTGAACTACAAGAAGAACTTGAAAGAATAGAAAATAGTGGACATCCAGAAGATGCTCACCTTTTTCTTGATCTAGATGGAAGAGATCCAGATGATGGCATGACAGACGTGGCCTATGTAAAGGGAGCGTTTTTTCTTAAAACACTCGAAGCATATGTCGGAAGAGATAAAATGGATGTGTTCTTAAAGAGTTACTTTGATCATTTTAAGTTCACGTCTGTAAATACAGATAAATTTGTGAGCTATCTAGAAAAAGAATTATTACAGAAGTACAACATCGATTTTAATTATAAAGAATGGATTTATCAACCTGGAATCCCTGAAAGCTGCATTAACCTGAAGTCTGATGGATTTGAAAATGTAAAAGACATGGCCATCACTTTTGCAAATGGCGAAACAGATGAAAATTGGGACAAATTACCTTTCAATAAAAGAAGTAATTATTCAGTACAGGAATGGCTTACTTTTATTAGGCATCTGCCATCTGCCATCAATGTCGAAAAAATGACCATGCTCGACAATCAACTTGCATTCTCTGAGTGGACGAATGCCGAAATTCAATTTGAGTGGTTTATGAAGTCGGTCTCATCAAATTATGCTAATGCTTATCCATACCTCGAGTCATTTTTGGAAAAAATAGGAAGAAGAAAATTTATACTGCCCCTGTATGAAGCTTTATATAAGAATGTAAATACGAGGGGGAAAGCATTAGAATGGTTCAAAGACTATAATAAGAACTATCATGCAGTTTCGAGCAATTCTATAGCTGAAGCACTAGAGCTTTAAGATTAATTGGCGACTTCGCTCATATAGCGGATTCGCATTAGCCTCAATTCTTCTTCAGTATACAATCCATCAAACTCTTTATATGCTTCGATGATATCATCGGTTTCAGCTTCATTGAAATATTCAAAAACCTCATCCTGACTATCTTGGTCGAATACATCATTGAGATAATAATTAATATTTACACGGGTACCAGAAGAAACTACTGTTTCTATTTCAAGCAATAAGTCCTCAAATGATTTACCTTGCGACTTGGCGATATCCTCTAAAGATAATTTCCGATCAATATTCTGAATAAGCTGCACCTTCAGTTGAGATTTATTGACCAAAGTTTTAACCATAATGTCTTGTGGTCGTTCAATATCATTCCGATCAACATAATCTGCAATTAATGCCATAAAAGGTTCACCGTAACGATCTGCTTTTCCATTTCCGACTCCTTGAATATTGATAAGGTCTTCTTTTGAAATCGGATACTGAAAGCACATGTCCTTTAAAGAGGGCTCTTGAAAGATGACAAAAGGAGGTATATTTCTCTCCTTCGAAATTGATTTCCGCAGATCGAGGAGCATTTGATATAATTGATTGTCAAAAACGGCCTCTTTTGAATTGGATTGAATGATCGAATCCTCATCGTCTGTATTTGAGAAATCATGTTCTTTTAAAAGGATAAATGACTTTGGATTTTCAATAAAATCTCGGCCTTCTTCGGTAATACTCAATACCCCAAAAGATTCAATATCCTTACTCAATAAACCAAAAACGGTAGCTTGTCTTAATACCGCATTCCAAAAATGCTCGTCTTTTTCCTTTCCAATACCAAATTCAGGCAATAAATCATGCTTGTAAGACTTCATGTCTGCAGTATTAGTACCGGACATAAAAGAACATATATGTTTCGATTTCTGAGTCTCATCAAGGGCTAAAATGGCACTTAAAAGCTTTTGCACATATAATTTGCCTTCTATTTTCTCTCTAGGATTTTTACAATTGTCACATTTTTCGTTGCAATTCTCCTCATTAAATTTTTCCCCAAAATAATGCAGTATAAATTTTCTTCTGCAAACAGATGTTTCTGAATAAGAGACTATTTCGTTTAACAATTGCCTACCAATATCTTGTTCGGTCACCGGTTTACCCTGAAGAAATTTCTCGAGCTTTTCGATGTCTTTATAGCTATAAAACGCAAGACACTCTCCTACACCCCCATCTCTACCTGCCCTACCCGTTTCTTGATAATAGCTCTCAAGAGATTTTGAAATATCATGATGAATGACATATCGCACATCTGGTTTGTCTATTCCCATTCCAAAAGCAATGGTTGCAACAATAACATCAGATTCTTCCATTAAAAACATATCTTGATGTCTCGCGCGAACAGAGGTTTCAAGACCAGCATGATATGGCAAGGCATTGATTCCATTTATTTGTAATAGCTTGGCGACTTCTTCCACTTTCTTTCTACTCAAGCAGTATATAATACCACTCTCGCCCATCCTTTGTTTTATGTATTTTATGATTTGTTTTTCAACTTCACGTTTGGGTCTGATCTCATAAAACAAGTTATCCCTATTAAATGAAGATTTGTAAACAATAGCATCAAGCATATTCAGATTCTTCTGAATGTCATGTTGTACTTTAGGAGTAGCAGTGGCAGTAAGTGCAATTATTGGCACTTTAGAAATTTCTTCAAAAATTTGTCTTAATCTGCGGTATTCTGGTCTGAAGTCATGCCCCCACTCTGAAATACAATGTGCTTCATCTATAGCAAAAAAAGAAATGTTAACTGATGTAAGAAACTCTATGTTTTCTTTTTTGGTCAAGGATTCAGGTGCCACATACAACATTTTCGTTTTGCCTTCTCTAACATCTTCTTTAACCTGTTGAATTTCCGTCTTATTTAAAGAAGAATTCATGAAATGAGCGACACTCTCGTCGTTTGAAATATTGCGAATGGCATCAACTTGGTTTTTCATCAAGGCAATGAGTGGTGAAACAATAATTGAAACACCAGGTAATAAAAATGATGGCAACTGATAACACAGAGACTTTCCGCCTCCTGTCGGCATAATTACAAAGGTGTTATTACCCTTTAATAAATTATTAATGATTTCTTCTTGACTGCCTTTGAATTTATCAAAACCAAAATACTGCCTAAGAGCACCTTTTAAATCAACGGATTCTGTGGTTAATCGAACACTCAAACCTTATCCATTAAAAAACAATAAGCCATATATTAAATATACTAATTATTCTTGGTAATGAAATATGAAATGGTAAACTGTTTACATCGGAGGATTTAGAGCAATCACCTCTTTTACCTCGGGGATATGCTGTTTGAGTAAAGTTTCTATACCTCCTTTAAGCGTTGCTGTTGACGAAGGACAACCTGCACAAGACCCTTTCATTAAAACAGTTACCTGTCCTTCTTTGTATCCCACATAATCAATTGCACCACCATCGTTTTCGACAGCAGGACGAACATACTCGTCAAGAAGAGCCACTATTTTGTGGTCAAATTCAGTTTTATCAAAATTTAAATTATTGACGTCGACATTAGAAATTGTCGGTTCTTCTAATTCCTGACTCTTTAATAAGATTTCTTTTCCTTCGGAAATCCACTCGCGAATGTATTCACGAAGCTGCATGGTAATAAAGTCCCAAGAAACATTTTCAGTTTTTGTAATGGTTACAAAATTAGAAGCCATGAATACACCATCAACAAAAGGCAATTGAAACAATTCTTCCGCCAGTGGAGAAAACCCAATGGTGTCTTTTTTGGAGGTGAAATTAGCGGTCTCACCAGTAGGTAAGATATACTTATTGGCTACAAATTTCATTGTAGACGGATTCGGTGTAATTTCGGAATATATAGTTACGGGGACTTTCATTGGTACAAAATTAATAGTAAATCAACAATCCAATCACATTATAAGTTAAAAAATCTAATTTATAGGTTGATGTTTTGAATCCAATAGATCTAAAACCGTTTTCACTGGAGTAAAAGTTTCAATAGGGACTTCTACAAAAAGTGTGTTCCAATTATACATGGCCCCATTCCACAACCCTGGAAGTTCTAGAAATGAAATCTCCACACCCTCGTACATTTTATTTACGACAAAATAACAGTCATCATTTCGGTATTGCTTCAAATCATGCTTGTTGCCGTCAAAATCGCAAAGATCTAAGACCATCATGACAGGGTTAAAATGCGTGCTTTCCGTCAATATGTTTTGCTGTGTATCTTCTTTTGAAATTTGTACCGCTTCGATAATCTGTTTGGTAATACTTCCTTCCTTGTCTTTCACAAAAAAAGGTCCCCCTCCAGCTTTACCTTCATTTTGAACCATTCCACAAATTCTTAATGGACGATTAATGAGATTACGTATGCTTTCTGAATCATCATTTATATTGAGCTGAACGGAGGTATACAATTGATATTCTGTATTAAAATCTAACAATCCTTCTAATGAAGGATCATTGTAAAGACTATGCAATTCCGATTTCACCTTCATTAATAAACCACAAAGTGTTTTCCATACTTCAATAGAGCTTTGTGAAGCATCTGGGTGTTGTATGTTGTCTATATTTTTTATCAATACAATTTGTTGGTCTAAATCATTTAAATTTTCAATAAGGGCTCCATGCCCAGCTGGTCGTTTTAAAAATTGACCATTCTCTAATTGGACCGGTTTTAATGCATCATCAAAAGCAAATGAATCAGTTAAAGAATTTTGAAAGGAAAAATCAACACGATAATTTTTATTGTAGGATTTCTTTAATTCATCTAAAGATGATAAAAAATCATGCTTAAATGATTCCTGTATCGTAAAGTGATACTGTACATTGTCAGTTCCAAGCATTAGGCCTTGAACGATATGTTCCTGAAAACCATTTAAAGTTTTCCCATCAACTTGATGGAATGGAATCAGACCCTTTGGTGATTTCGAAAAACCCTTCCCCTCTACAGCTATAATTAACTTCACTAATTTTCTTGAGCTCAAATCACCATTCTTCCAGTGAGAATAGGCTTCTGATATCTGATCATCATAAAAAGCAAAATGTTCTAAGTCATTTAGAAAATTTAAAACTTTAATGTCTTTTTCGAATATTTCATCTGATACAGAAGAAGTTAAAAATTCAAACATTCGAGAACCAGAACCTGACGCAGGGATAAAAAACAAAAGCTCTTTTTCCTTACTGTCAAATAACTCAATCAAATTCACTTTCTCTTGGGAACCGATAGCAATTATACCATCATGTAAAATACATGGGGCAATTATTTCTATTTTTGGGCTTCCTGATTGAATCTGATTTTTTTGAGAATCAATTTGATGATTTAGATCAGCAGTTGGCATAAAATATTTAAAATATGAATATCGTCTTCGAATATATCAAATATCGCTTGAATGCAAAATATTTACATGGAATTCATTCACCATTTGTATATAAATTCATGGAAGAAAGCACGAATATTCAAATTGAAAAAGAACACCAACATGAAATTGAGAAGTTTATATCCTTAACCAAAACGAACCCTCAAGAGATTCAAGTTAAAGATTATGGTGCAAAGTCTAAAAAACTCAAAGGCAAACGAACCGTAAGTCAAATTTTCAAGACCAGCTCGTCATTTGGTAAAAATGCCCTTTTGCTTTATCGTTTAAGCAACTACTTTAAACCCAAACTTGTATTAGAATTGGGGACTTCCATTGGAGTGGGTACTTTACATCTTCATTTGGGTCATGCTGATTCCAAAATCGTATCTATAGAGGGGTGCCCCGAAACGTATGGCTTATCCACTCAAAATCTAAAGAAAGATAACATAGAGCTGGTAAATAAAACTTTTTACGATCATATTAAAAGTTTAAATCAGGAAGTCTTTGATCTTATTTTTATCGATGGACATCACGACGGAGAAGCACTGAAGTATTATTTGCACCTGTTGAAAAAGCACACTCACAATGATACAATTATTGTCTTGGATGATATTCGTTGGAGTAGCTCTATGCTTAACGCTTGGAATGAACTAGCAAAAGAAAAGAAGTACCATTTAAGTATGGACTTTTTTAGAATGGGTATACTTGTGAGACGCAACCAACAAGAAAAAGAGCATTTTGTGTTAAAGCTTAAAAAGTAACAAACAAATCTTCTAAAAGCCCCAGGTCTTCACCAATGGGTTCAATAATAAATTTAGTCTCATTATCATCAGGACGGTCAAAACCTGCAATAGCGACCCCCGCAGATGAAGGTGCTGATGCGGGTGCAAACAGAGTCATCTCTTCAGAAAAAGAATCTTCTTCAACATCAGAAATCATTTCAGCCATCACCGCACCATTTAAACTCGTTTCTGTATCTATCGAAATGCTTTCATTACGGCTGTCTTCTACCAGATCTAAGCTCTCATTTGACCCAATTAAAGACTCTTCATTGGTCGTGTTCAGATCGATTTCCGCTTTATCTTCAGAGAGCGGTTCCTCTTCTTTAGGACTTTCCTTTTTTTCAATTTCATTTTGAGAATAAAGCTGCTTCGGTTGATTGTCAATGGACATATTGTTCACCGAATAATAGAGTGTAAATACAAAAACCAAAAGAAAAGCAATTTGCAAACCGGGTTTGGCATACAAGGGTTTGATTGGTGGAAATAGAAAACTCAATAATCGAAACCCTCCATCACTGGCATGTATTTCTTTAAATTCCTGATCCAATTGCCTTTTCACCGAATCTGAATTTAACCGAATAGTTTCATCGCTTAGGGTCTCCATACCGGAATACAAGTCCTTTACACTTTCAAATTCATCTTCATTTGAACACAACTCCGAAATGAAGTTTTTTTCATCATCCGTAAGCTCGTGAAAGCTTGACCTACTAAAGATTTGTATGTATTTTTCTTCCATAATTATTGATTATATATCGGATTATATTCTTTCAACTCACTAGCCAATGTTTTCGTCGCATAAAACAATCTTGACTTTACAGTGCCCTCATTAATTTGCAAAGTTTGGGCAATTTCCTTCATTGAAAAACCTTCAAAATGTCTCAATGCAAATACACTTTTGTGTTTCTCATCAAGAGAATTGAGCGCTTCATAAAATGAATCACTAAAAGTGCTCTCGTGTACTTTCTTTAAAGTGTCGGAGTCGGATTGAATGGACTTCGTCGGTTCAAAATCATTTGACACATGCTTACGCACAGACATTCTTTTGTATTCATTTTTGCACATATTACATGCGACTGAAAAAACCCAGGTTCTGAACGATCTGTTTACATCAAAGTAATCTGGCTTTCGGATAATCTTCGCGAAAAGATCATGAACCATGTCTTCGCATTTTTCTTTGTCCCTGGCAAGCATTTTCATGAAGTACCCAAATAAAATTTCCGAATATCTTATATAGATTTCATCAAAAGCCTTTTGGTTTCCCTTGGACAGCATTTTCATCAGCTCTTCATCTGAAAGCTGCTTCACTTGCTTTTGAAAAATTCTCATTCTATTGAACCTTATCTAATTTCCCTTTTTACTTTTTTTCTCGCTACTTTTCATGTAATAATTGCTCTTATTGGAATCATGAAATTTTTTGAGAATCACTTTGGTTGGTCTATAATTCTTGGCATAATTTCTACTTTCAAGAGATGTATATTCATTCAAGTTCTTTTTATTAAAATCCTTGTTCCATAAATCATCTAAATCACTTGCACACAATGGCTTTTGTTTACCCGTTCTCAACACCAAACCATACGGTACAAGCTCTGAAGCCATTGGTTTCAAATATTCTAATGGAAAAGTCATGGATATTGAAATTCCTTTATTCATGTTTAACCTACATAATTCAACAAAAAACTGGACATCAATGATTTCTCTACTTGGAATAACCACTCCTTCAGCCTGAATTAATTCTCTATACGAATTGCTTTTCATGAGATCTAATGAGACAATACAAATTGAACCAAACTCATTCCCTTTTATAAATTGATTGTACAAGGTGCCATATGAATCATTGGTTCCATGAGTGAACAAGACATCATTCCCTTTTGCTGATTTCAATACATCTTCAGTGTAAGAAATCGTTTCTTTACTAATGACTCCGCCCTTTACTAGTTTTACAAGTCCAATTCCAGCACCAGATTGATCTCCTATGGCAATAGAGTTCGCAACCATTAATTTCTGCACTTCTTGATTATTCCCATCGATGGATTGAGCACGATAAAGAGATTCTTGGCGTGTCACATCATAATTACCTGAAACGTAATTGAACAAATGATATTCAAAGGAGTCATCGTCAATCTCTTTGAGTCGTTCTACTTCCCTATCCATAATTTGTTGACTTTGAATTGATGGAGAACGACTATTGCTCTGGTATTTCACCTTATTTGATTCTGTCTCCAATACCTGCGATGATTGCACCTTGTAAGAACCAGAAGAACTAAGGTTTTCTTGATTCCTTTTTGGAACCTTATCTTTATTAAACTTGCGCGATTCTTGTTTCTTTGAAACAGGAGCAACACTATCCATGTTATTACCATAGGTTTTAATTTCCTCCTCAAGTTGAATTTCTTGATTGGAATTCGTGGAGTTAAAAGTTGAATTCTCAGGCGGTTGGCCAAAGCCATGTATTGCAAAAAATAATACAACAAAAAATAAAATAAACTTCATAATCGTAATGTTATCTAAGTCCTGATACAACCAATATTTAGAATGGTTCATTAATTTGGTTTAAATTCATCAAAAATTGAGTTTAAAACAAATATTCCAAAGGAATTATCGTTATTTGCCTATGCGAAAACAAGTTTCTCTTTTCTTAATCACTTTTGTCATTGGGACTCTTATGTTCAGTAGCGGTTGTAAAAAAAACAATTTTACAAGTACAGGCAATCTTGATTTTTCATTAGACACTTTGGTATTCGATACTGTTTTTACAACTATCGGATCAACTACTGAACAATTTAAAATTTATAACAACAATTCTAAAACCATAATCATTGATGAGGTTCAATTGATGGGAGGAACAAATTCGCCTTTCCGAATCAATTTAGACGGGGTCTCTGATATTACACATGAAAGCATAGAACTAGAAAGTAATGATAGTTTATTTATGTTTGTCGAAGTAACCCTAGATATAAATAGCCAAAATACACCCATGGTAATCGAAGATTCGATTCGTTTCAAGACCAATGGACTTGACCAATATGTGAAGTTGGCGGTATGGGGTCAAGATGCCTATTTCTACTATAATGATACTGTTCAAGGCTCTTGGACTTCAGAAAAACCTCATGTTATCTATGGTTATGCCTTAGTTGATTCAGCTCAATCTTTAAATATCGAGGCCGGCACGAATGTTCATTTGCATAAAAACGCGCTTTTGTATATTAA